>JAOXSF010000055.1 GCA_025800125.1 Marinobacterium sp. | reverse complement strand
CATGGATAGACCTGACGCTGTATCACCGGCACCGCCCACATTCTGAGAGCCGTACATGTAGCGCGGGATATTCGTTACTTCATCAGCCTTCTGCTCGAACTTCTCATAAACACCCATCAGTTCGGCTGCATTTGAGTTCGGCTGAAAGAAACGAACGGCAGGGTCATTGCCGCTGGCCATACTGCTTTTTGTCTGCCAGATCTTCCAGGGATACATAGCTGTGGCGTTTTCACCTGGCGCGAGCCGGTCGAAATTCACCTCAGTCTGCGGGCCTGATGCAATAGCAAGGTTGTTGATCAATGCCCGTGCAGTGGCGTTACAGGTATCCTGGATATCTGCCATCAGCTCAGGAAT
This sequence comes from Marinobacterium sp., assembly GCA_025800125.1. Classification (GTDB taxonomy): domain Bacteria; phylum Pseudomonadota; class Gammaproteobacteria; order Pseudomonadales; family Balneatricaceae; genus Marinobacterium_C. The sequence goes on along the minus strand of JAOXSF010000055.1, from coordinate 2,034 downwards.
ACCCTGCCCCCAGAACGAACCAGGCACTTGCTGGAAACTGGCAACGTGATAGGGGCGGCGCTCCAGCGGGTCATTCTGAATCACCAACCTCACGACATGGCGACCAATCAGAATGGCCTCGATGTCGTATTCTTCGAGCGGGTCAACCTGATCAGCAGGCACCCCCCACTCCAGCAGAGACAGCCCCATGGCGCTGCCGTGATAGATTAGTCCGTCAATGGTGGCATCTGACGATAGCCAATCTTCACCACGCCCTTCTATATGGGCGCGTTCTGAATCTGTCCAGAGCCAGTCACGCAAGCCGCCCTGACCGTGCTCCTGAAGTACCTGATCAATCGCCTGATCGTTGTAGCCAGGAATGCCGCGCATGCTGCTGATATCTGATCGAGTGAACCGCGCTCGTTCAAAGATGAACGCTGCATCATCCGGATTACTGGCATCCTGACTGGGATAGAGATCCAGGGGTGACACTCGCTCAACATGTGGCGCTATCTCTGACGCCTTGATTGGCTGCCAGTTTTCGCCCCATTGCAGAACCGATTTCTTACGCAGCACCGGGGCCTTCAGCACCGCACCGGGAAAGGTTACGAAATCCTCAATGAACAGTTCCAGTGCTTCGATCCAGCCACCTTCGGCCAGCTGATCCTCAATGACCTTCTCCATCTTGTCAGCAGCATCTTTCGCCGCTTCGTTGGCACGCTCCTGCACCTGTTCCAGCGCAGTTTCAATCAACGCCTGCAGGTCGATCTGTTCTCCCTGCTGGATACGCTGTTGCGCCGCCAGCTGTATCTCCATCGCGAACTGTCGTTTCAGTTCTTCTGGCACTTCAGATACAGGTGCTGGCTCCAGCCCCCATGCGCGTTCGTTGGCTGGCAGCAGAACATCTCTTATCCAGGCTGCTGCAGCACGGCATTTGGTAGCCGTGAGCTGCATGAAGATCTCAGAGCCACCGGTTTCCTGAATTTTTGCCAACTTGGCCTGATCATATTCACCTTTTCGGCGGCGCAGACAATCCAGCATTCGGCGCTCAACCTTGTCCTTTGCTCGCTTGGCGCGCTCCCAATCACGGCGAATCTGGCCAGCAATGGTCTGCTCATACATCTGCTGAGCGCGCATCTGTTCCTGTTGCTGGCGTTGTGCTTCCTGTTCAGCCTCAATCTGAGCATTGCTCTTGAACATGACCAGTCCGTTCATATATGGCCACCCCAGCCACTACGCTGCTGCTGAGCAGGTCGCATAGATTGCGGAACACTGGTTGCACTGGTCAGCTGGAACAGATCAGACCGGGCAAGTGTCTCGAATGCCTTGGCACCGTGTGACGCCCAGTCATGTCGTGGTCTATCTTTGAACACACCCAATCGGTCGTCCCACTCTTTGCGATAGTTATCCAGGCAATCGACACCACGAGCACAGGCCTCTTCTGCGAAAAAGCATTGGGGCAGGAACTGACGTACCGCCTGAATCCCTTCGGCCTGGTTGCTTATCCGGGGCACTATTTCAAACCGGATACCGTGCTGTGCAGCAACTTCCTGACGGGTTTTGCCGTTGGCACTTAACTCACGAACAGCCAGATCATGCGGGCCAAAGTGGAAGCTGTACTGATAGCCCTTCTTGCGTAGCTCATGTGCGTAGTACTCGATACCTTCACCGGAGTCCTCAAGGTAATCAATCAGGTGAATCTCTCGGCCATTCACCTGGGCAAACCATATCGACATAGCATCACTCATACCCAGGTCCCATGCAGTAACGACGGGCAGCTGAGGGTTATAAGCAACGGTTGTGGTGATACGCCGCCCCTTCCGTAAAAAACGCATCTGTTTCTGGTAGTACGCACCTTCGGTACTCTGCGCGAATGCTTCATCCGGTGTGCTGGGATATTCACGCTTCATATCGTCCTGAAGCACTTCCTGCTTCTTCAGGTACCAGGCCTGCTGAGCGGGTGTCAGGTCAATGCCGTGCTTGACCTTCAGTTCTTCAAAGTAATCCCGCATCCATGGCTGCAATACCATATGTGTGGGATCAAGCTGATATTGC
>JAOXSF010000054.1 GCA_025800125.1 Marinobacterium sp. | reverse complement strand
GTCTACTATGCTGGCGGATAAAATTGATGCAGTTAAAGCGCAGGAACTGATCGATGCCTCCCAGATGACGGCGAAAAGTGAAGCGGATGCCCAACTGGTAGCTGTGCTGGAAGGCCTGACCAGCGCATTTAATAATGGTGTAACCACACCGCGAATAAAGCCGGGTAGCCTTACTTTAAGTTTTAATCAGTTTTACAGCAGGGCATACAAACTGTGCTGTGCTTCTATAAGTCGCCGATAAAACGTTTTACTGGAGCAGCCATAAATTTCTGCTTTCTGCACAGCAGTCAAATGAAGCCGGGTATATTGAATTTCCAGTACACGCTGCAAGGATTCAGGGAGATTTCTAATAGCGCGATCAGTGTCGTATACTGCATCTGGCATCGTGTTATAGTCAAACCCTGTACTACGGATGACCTCTCCCACCGAGTCTATTATTACCCCCAATAAACTACTGCCTGAAGCTTCGCTACTATTATCTAACCGCTCTCTTAGTTGCCACTCCCCCCATTGAACCAGTCGTCGATCAATGTCTGGGAGCAACCGGGTTGGCTTGATGGGATTGTCTTTCTTCTGCTGTGGGACCTTATGGCAGCGGCATGTTAATGCAGCCTCCAGTACTTCAAGCTCATAAATCTGCCTATGAATAGAAAGCGATGAAATAGTTTTATCTGACATAGCTAACTTTCCCTGTATATTCGAAGCGATTGGAGTCTCGCCCTTCTGAATTGACATGCTTGCATAATAGACAGGCTTAAAGGACAAAACTAACCGTCATATGACGGCTTGACATATGGAAATCAGTTATATTGAGATACGCGGTTAAAATCAAAAATCAAAAATGTCAAGACGACATATGCTGAGTGATTGTTTTCATAAACCAGTAATACTATTAGCCGGGCATACAACATTTACTTTATATGCGTCCATATGGCCAGAGAAAGAGCTGATTGCTCCACCCTGGTCAGAAATACAATTTAATATATGAAGGTTATAAAATGTCGAACTCTATCACTCTATTTAAATCTGTCTCTGATATGGTGTCTGACTCCAGCCTCCAGGTTGGTCAGATCGTACAAACCCTGGGTTACCATGCGGGTAGTGCCGAAGGTGGTAATGTCTATGAAATCGTTGCTGCGGGTAGTGGCATTGCCGATGGTGGCAGCTTCATTAATATGTCCAGCACATCCCTTCAGGCCAAAGGCCTGTTCATGAACAAGCAGGTAAATGTAGCACATTTTGGTGCGAAACCAGGTATGGACAGCACTGAAGCATTCCGCAAGGCCATGAACTTCTCGAAAGCCGTTCAGGTTGCTCCTGCTGAGACGGCTTATATTATTTCTGGTGAAGTAGAAACCAGTACCTGTCGCCAGCTGCTGTCTGATGGTGCAAAGATAAAGTTTACTTCCACTACAGCAATGCGGGGTCTGGTTTTTAAAAAATCTACCGGTCTTCGTATTCGTGGTTTCCATTTTGAAACAGCAGGTACTGTTGATCAGTTTATCAGTGCTATTATCGGCAGTGACATTGAAGTTTCTGACAACACTTTTGATCACGCGGGCTGTAGCCAGGGCCTGAATGGCCATAAAGGCGGCCTGTATCTGGGTTCTGTCAGCAATGTACGTATTCTGCGTAACACTTTCAAAAATGGCTGGCGAGATACCCAATACCACGCAGGTAATATTAACGACCAGAACAATGGTGGTAATAACCTGCTTAATGCTCTGTATATCTCCAGCACAGCTGATGAAAGCGGCTTTTACATCAAAAACAACAGCTTCTACAATGTATGGTCTGCCGTCTATGCCGCAAACTGTAATGACTTGAATATCATTGAAAATACGGTTACAAAAACCGCCGATACCGGCTTCTTTGATCGTTGTACCGGCGCTATTACATATCGAAAACGTATTTTGAATAACCGTCTGGTAGATATTGGTAAATCAGCAATTAAAGCGCTGGATACCAACAATGATTCTGGCGCAGGTGGTGAGGATGCACTGGTTGAGGGCAACTCTATCGAGAACTGGGGTATGAATATCCCTGCAGCTTGTATTCTAAGTGCTAATAACTATACCAGCACCGGCTATATGCGTGGCGATAAAGTTTCAAAAGGCCTTAAGGTTATCAATAACACCATGGTACAGACTAAACCTTGCCTGACCTGCCGACCATTCAATATTACCAACATTGAAGATGTTGTTATTGCGAACAACACCATCAAGCCAATAAACAAAGAAGGCGAGTCAAACCAGCTGACAGCCCATTGTAAGAACGTAACCGTGCAGAGTAACCTGTTCGCTTATACTGGTAACCTGCGCCTGGCTTACAAGCATGAAGGTGATTACAGTTTTACTGACAACAAAGTTACGACGTATGGCCCTATCCAGTTCTACCGGAAGACAGACGGTATTGATCAGCGCCTGGTATTCTCTAATAATCAGGTTGAAAACCTGGAAGAGATGGCAGCGGGCACCGGTGGTACTTATGGTCTGGCAAACCTTCATATTACAGAAGGCTTCAGCCTGGTATGCACTGGCAACCAGTTTAAAGTTAATGCAGCCAAAGATGATGGCTTTGGTGGTGGTAACAAGAATATGGTGGTCGTTCTTGATAGTAACAGCCACATTATTGATAACAACCAGGTTGAATTCACTGATGCAATCTGCACTCAGAAAATGATGGCAGGCGATTTACTGTACCCGCTTCATTACCGTGGCCTGGCCGGTGCAGCCAGAATTGATAATGGTTCTGTTATTTATAAAGCATCTAATGAGCGTACTGGCGACCTGTTTATTGTAAGCAAAAGCTAAGTACCATCAAGATAAAGCTGTTAATTAATTATACTTTAAAAACATTGATTAACAGTCAAGATAAAACATAAAAGGAAGGCAGATCATTCTGTCTTCCTTTTTTAAGGCATTCGCGATCAGATCATGAGACTTAATATCCTATAAAAAGGTGCCACTCATAAAGAAAACACCTTTTAACCAGATTAATTTATTCAAACTTTATTAAAGCCAGTTATCACTTTACAGAAATAACAGGTTTTGGGTATGAGTTATATATAATATAAGAGCAGGCATATTAAAATCACCCTATATAAAATTTCTGTTTATTATCAAAGTAGAAATAAACAGCATAAAAAGTAGCAATCAGTGCTCTGCTACACTGCTGGGTAAATTAAATACATGACGTAGAAAATATCAGGCGACAACGGTCGTTATAACCCAAAATAACAAGATCATAACAAAAGTACTGGAAAAGTCACTGTACAAAAAAAGGCGTTACCCCTCACAGGATAACGCCGAAGCCATATTTGCTTTTACAGGTTGTGTCACGGGCTGACACAGCATCCGTGCAGAGCACGAATCCGGGTTACGGCAGTTATTTGCCCTTCACAAAACAGACAACTGCCGTGGAATATGCGACAGCCCTGAGCAAGAGCTGTCGACACTGCCTTTACAGGCAGCGGGTGCTTCAGTCTTCGTCGCGGTATGCGTCGATACCGGGGCAAGAACAGATAAAGTTACGGTCACCGTAAACATTATCTACACGGTTTACAGCCGGCCAGAACTTGGCAGTACGGGCAGACTCAGATGGGAATACCGCTTCCTCACGGGAGTAAGGACGCTCCCATTCGCCAACAACGTCCGCCTGTGTGTGCGGTGCACGACACAGTGGGTTGTTGTCAGCTGGCAGGGTGCCGTTCTGAACACGGTCAATTTCGCCACGGATTTTAACCATCGCATCGATGAAACGGTCCAGCTCCGCTTTAGATTCAGATTCAGTTGGCTCGATCATCAATGTGCCCGCTACCGGGAACGACATGGTCGGCGCGTGGAAACCGTAGTCCATCAGACGCTTGGCAATATCTTCTTCAGTTACACCGCTTTCTTCTTTGATCGGACGGATGTCAACGATACATTCATGAGCCACTTTGTTGTTGCGACCACGGTAAAGAATCGGGTAGTGCTCAGACAGTTTTTCTGTCAGGTAGTTAGCACCCAGGATTGCATTCTGAGTCGACGCCTTCAGGCCGTCTTTACCCAGCATACGGTTGTACATCCAGGTGATTGGCAGGATAGATGCGGAGCCGTAAGGCGCGGCAGCAACTGCACCATTGCTCTCATCCAGACCTTCAACCGGTGTAACCTTGTGGCTGGCCAGAAACGGTGCCAGATGGCTCTTAACACCAATAGGGCCCATACCAGGACCACCACCACCGTGTGGGATGGCAAAGGTTTTGTGCAGGTTCAGGTGAGATACGTCGGAACCAATCACACCCGGCTTGGAGATACCCACCTGAGCGTTCATGTTCGCGCCGTCCATGTATACCTGGCCGCCGAATTTATGGATGATCTGACAGATCTCAACAATGTCTTCTTCGTAGACACCGTGGGTAGATGGGTATGTGATCATCAGGCAAGACAGGTTCTCAGCATGCTGCTCAGCTTTCTCTGCCAGGTCTGCAACGTCAACGTTGCCGTTTTCATCACAGGCAGTAACGATGATCTTCATATCCATCATCGCAGCAGATGCAGGGTTAGTGCCATGCGCAGAAGATGGGATCAGACATACGTTACGATGGCCTTCACCGATAGACTCGTGGTACTTACGGATCGCCAGCAGGCCCGCATATTCACCAGATGCGCCGGAGTTAGGCTGCAAAGAAACCTTGTCGTAACCGGTAATCTCTACCAGCTGGTCTTCCAGCGAGTTGAGCATTTTCAGGTAGCCCTGAGTCTGATCTGCAGGTGCAAACGGGTGCATGTTTGCAAACTCAGGCCAGGTTACCGGAATCATCTCAGCGGTCGCATTCAGCTTCATGGTACAGGAGCCCAGTGGGATCATGCCATGTACCAGAGAGTAGTCTTTGTTTTCCAGACGCTTCATGTAACGCAGCATATCGGTTTCTGCGTGGTAGCTGTTGAAGGTCGGATGCGTCAGTACTTCGTCTTCTCGACGCTGAGCCGCAGCGATACCGGTCGCTTCGCCTGCAACAATGCGAGCATCAATTGCAGCAACGTCCAGACCGTGACCTTCGCCCAGGAAAACATCGAACAATTCAGCAACATCAGCCGCTGTGGTTGTTTCGTCGAAGGAAACACCCAGCTTGCCAGCATCAGTGCTACGCAGGTTGCAACCAGCTGTCAGCGCACGCTGGTTGATTGCCTCAGCATCAGCGGTGGTAACCGTAATGGTATCGAAGTAAGTATCCGTAACTTGCAGACCTTTCTCAGCCAGGCCTTTGGCCAGGATGGAGGTCAGACGGTGGGTACGCTCTGCAATGTCTTTCAGACCCTGTGGGCCGTGATATACCGCGTAAAATGCAGCCATGTTGGCCAGCAATGCCTGTGCAGTACAGATGTTAGAGGTCGCTTTTTCACGACGGATATGCTGCTCACGCGTCTGCATCGCCATACGCAATGCCTGATTACCATTGGCATCAACAGAGACACCGATAATACGGCCAGGTACAGAACGCTTCAGTTTTTCAGAGGCGGCAAAGAAGGCTGCATGTGGGCCACCAAAGCCCATTGGCACACCAAAACGCTGAGCAGAGCCCAGAACGATGTCAGCACCCAGCTCACCTGGTGATTTCAGGATCATCAGCGCCAACAGATCGGTGGCAACAGAAACCATTGCTTTCTGATCTTTCGCTTTAGCGATCAGGGCTGCCAGGTCAGAGATTTCACCGGTTGTGCCCGGATACTGCAGCTGAGCACCGAAAACATCGTACTGATCCAGTTTATTAGCATCATCAACAACGATGTCGTAACCGAAGTATTCAGCACGGGTTTTGATGACATCAAGGGTCTGTGGATGAACGTCGCTGGCAACGAAGAAGCTGTTGCTCTTCTTGCGGTTAGAACGTTTACACAGTGTCATCGCTTCTGCAGCAGCAGTGGCTTCATCCAGCAGAGAGGCATTTGCCAGATCCATGCCTGTCAGGTCCATCACAACCTGCTGGAAGTTCAGCAGTGACTCCAGACGGCCCTGAGCAATCTCAGGCTGGTAAGGGGTATAAGCGGTGTACCAGCCCGGGTTTTCCATCACGTTACGCAGGATAACGTTAGGCACCAGAGTGTTGTAGTAGCCCATACCGATGTAGGACTTGTTCACCTTGTTGAGGGAAGCCAGCGCTTTCAGCTCAGCCAGTGCAGCGCGCTCAGTGATGCCCTTATCCATATCAAGGGCATCATCCAGACGGATTGCATCGGGTACAGTCTGTTCAATCAGGGCATCGAGTGATTCAGCACCCAGCTCCTGCAGCATTGCCTGTCGTTCGTCCGCAGAAATGCTTACGTGACGTGCGGTGAATTCAGCATTGTTTTCCAGCTCACTCAGTGCGCGAGTTTCAACAGCCCGTGTTTCAACAGCCCGTGTTTCAACAGCCATAGTTCTCTAACCTGTCAGGGGCCAGCGCTGCCATTTTACTGCTCAGCGATACTGCTTACCGTATGGCAGCCCCGGCGAATTAGTTAAAACCCCCTGGAGATGTACACTGCCGGGCTACTGGAGCCCGGCAGGCACAGGGGTTGCGGTTCAGGCCTGCACTCCTTCCCCGCTTTGCCACTGACGCAAAAGCGCCAGTGTTGAAACCTGATTGGAGGACAATCAGAGAGCGTCGCACCTATTCACGACGCCACTCCACAATCAGGCTTCATCGGCAACTTTCTGTTCGTAAGCGTCAGCAGCCAGCAGTGCATCAACCTCAGAGGCATCAGACAATTTGATTTTCGCAATCCAGCCGCCTTCGTATGCTTCTTCGTTAACAGTCTCTGGAGCGTCTTCCAGCGCTTCGTTTACAGCAACAACTTCACCAGATACTGGTGCGTAGATGTCAGATGCAGCCTTTACAGACTCAACCAGGGAGAACTCTTCTCCCTTCTCTACTTCACGACCAACTTCTGGCAGCTCAACAAATACAACATCGCCCAGCAGCTCCTGTGCGTGGTCAGAAATGCCCACTGTTACAGTGCCGTCGCCATTGTCCAGAACCCACTCGTGAGATTCAGCAAACTTCAGGTTGGATGGTACGTTGCTCATTATTGTTACTCTCTTATTCAGTATTTTTTCAGTTTTATGCGGCAATACTGCAAGACCTGTAAAAAACAGCATTGCCGCCTGAGGCTCTAATCTTGCCTTGTGCGCTATCTGCACAACAGCGCCTTCTCCGTGAGCTGAACGTCAGGTTTGACTTGATCGTCCAGCTTCAAAGCGAATCGCTTAGCGGTACAGCGGGAACTGCTTGCACAGCTCGGCAACTTTAGCGCGAACATCCGCTTCAACAGCACTGTTGTCTTCAGGATTCGCAGCCAGACCGTCCAGCACATCACCAATCAGGTTGCCGATCAGGCGGAATTCTTCAGTGCCGAAACCACGGGTTGTACCTGCCGGTGTACCCAGACGGATACCGGACGTAACCATCGGCTTCTCTGGGTCGAACGGGATGCCGTTCTTGTTACAGGTGATACCGGCACGCTCCAGTGCTTCTTCCGTTACGTTACCCTTCAGGCCCTTAGGACGCAGATCAACCAGCATCAGGTGAGTGTCAGTACCACCGGTTACGATGTCACAGCCACGCTCAACCAGTGTCTCAGCCAGCACCTTAGCATTCTCTACAACACGCTCAATGTAACCTTTAAACTCTGGACGCAGCGCTTCACCGAAGGCTACAGCTTTACCAGCGATAACGTGCATCAGCGGGCCGCCCTGCAGGCCAGGGAATACCGCAGAGTTGATCTTCTTGCCCAGATCCAGATCGTTAGACAGCACCATGCCGCCACGTGGACCACGCAGGGTTTTGTGCGTTGTTGTCGTACAAACGTGTGCGTGTGGCAGTGGGCTTGGATGTGCGCCTGTAGCAACCAGACCGGCGATGTGCGCCATGTCTACCATCAGGTATGCACCCACTTTGTCAGCAATTTCACGGAAGCGGGCGAAATCAATCTGACGAGGAATTGCAGAACCACCGGCGATGATCAGCTTTGGCTGACACTCTACCGCCTGCGCTTCAACTGCATCATAGTCAATCAGCTGAGTTTCCTGAGACACGCCGTACTGTACAGCGTTGAACCACTTACCAGACTGCGCAGGACGCGCGCCGTGCGTCAGGTGGCCACCAGCATCCAGAGACATACCCAGAATGGTATCGCCCGGCTGTAACAGCGCCATGAAGACAGCACCATTAGCCTGAGCACCAGAATGTGGCTGTACGTTTACGTACTCAGCGCCAAACAGCTCTTTAGCACGTTCAACAGCCAGGGTTTCTGCTACATCTACGTATTCACAACCACCGTAGTAACGACGGCCAGAGTAACCTTCCGCGTATTTGTTGGTCAGCACAGTACCCTGCGCTTCCATGACCGCTTTGGATACGATGTTCTCAGAGGCGATCAGCTCGATCTGATCTTCCTGACGACGGAATTCGTCGTTTACAGCACTCAGCAGCGCAGCATCAGAGGCTGCCAGATCCTGGCTGAAGAACTGCTCAGTTTCACTGTTAGGGTACAGATTGCTCATGGTGTCGTTCTCTACTGGGTTATTGTTCTAATTGATAGATTTCGTATTTGCCAAAACACGTTGTTTCTTTCATCGTCTTTTGCTTTGAGCCGAAGCCCGGGCCTGACTTAACAGGCCACCACGTTAACGGCCAGACCGCCTGTGGATGTTTCTTTGTACTTATCCTGCATATCGACCCCAGTCTGTCGCATGGTTTCGATTACAGAATCCAGCGATACGTGATGCTCACCGGAGCCACGCAGCGCCAGTCGGGCAGCGTTGATCGCTTTCACCGCGCCCATGGTGTTACGTTCGATACAAGGCACCTGCACCAACCCGTTAATCGGGTCACAGGTCAGGCCCAGGTTGTGTTCCATGCCAATTTCAGCAGCGTTTTCGATCTGCTCATTAGTACCGCCCAACACGGCACACAGTGCGCCCGCCGCCATGGAACAGGCCACGCCGATTTCACCCTGGCAACCCACTTCTGCCGCCGAAATAGATGCGTTGTGTTTATACAACATGCCAATAGCAGCAGCAGTTGCCAGAAAAGTACAGATACCGTCTTCACTGGAACCCGGCACAAAACGGTCGTAGTACGCCAGCACAGCAGGAATAACACCTGCCGCACCATTTGTTGGTGCGGTCACAACGCGACCACCCGCTGCGTTCTCTTCATTTACTGCAATCGCAAACAGGTTGACCCAGTCCATCACCGTCAGATGATCTTGCAGCGCTTTTTCCGGGTGCTCGACCAGCTCACGACGCATTTCATGAGCACGACGCTGGATATTCAGACCACCCGGCAGCTCGCCGGTCTGTTCACAACCACGACGAATACAGCCGTCCATCACCTTGTAGATATTGATCAGCTTACGACGCACTTCAGCTTTGTCGGTATGGGAATATTCGTTGGCAAGTACCACTTCAGCGATACTCATATTGTGTGCTTCACCCAGCTCCAGCAGATCAACACCATTCTCAAAATGGTATGGCACGCTTTCGTGTTCGCTCGGGGCAGTTTCTGCGCTGGCCTCTTCGTCACTCAGTACGAAACCGCCACCGACAGAGTAATAGATGGAGTCCAGAATAATGATGCCAGCTTCATCAAAGGCCAGGAAACGCATACCGTTCGGGTGCTTTGGCAGCGACTCACCAAACAGGAATGGCACCTGAGTGTCAGCATCGAAGTTAATCCACTTCTCGCCGTTCAGGTTCAGACGTTTTTCATCACGAATCTGCTGGATATAAACGGGCACCATGTCCGGATCAACTGTATCCGGCGCTTCACCCATCAGACCAACCATGGTCGCTACATCAGTTGCGTGACCTTCACCGGTCATCGCCAAAGAACCATACAGGTTCACTTTGACAGCAGTGGTCTTTTCAAACAGGCCTGCGTCTTTCAATTCTGCCAGGAAGCGGTTGGACGCTACCATTGGCCCCACGGTGTGAGAGCTTGATGGTCCTACACCGATCTTGAACAGATCAAAGATACTTAACAGCATTTGCTTGAGCCTCCAGCATTATTCTTATCGTTCTTCACAACGCCCACCTCGGTTTGCACATTGCGAAGAGTCGGCCACCCGCTTCTTACTGAAGCCACCCACCGTTGACTGATGGGACTGGCTCGGGAGAATTTTGTCATCCCGAATCAACTTGATGTGCAGATTAGCAACAGTTTTCAGAATGAGCAACAAAAATTTCCTATAGGAAACTTCGCTTTCGTTTCAGGGAAACCATATACTGTTCCCTGACGGCTTGTTAGCCGCTTCTTATATAGCAGTAAACAAGCTATGTTCAGTCACTTGCCACAGCAACCTGAACAGACAACCGCAATAGAGCATTAATATAGACAAACGCCTATATAGATAGCTGCTGTATTTCGGCACCTTAATTGACTCAGCAGTATCTGGAGAAGCACATGGTTGATAGCCCCCCCCTGGTGGTGGATGAACAAAGCAATAGTCGTCAGATGACCCTGACCCGAGCCGAAACAACCCTCTCCCCGATGGAGCTGGGCAAACGTGTACGGGAGATTCGCCTCAGCCAGAACCTCACCCTTGAGGAAGCCAGTAAATTGACCGGGCTTGCCCGCTCAACGCTGTCCAAAATAGAAAACGAGCAAATCTCACCAACATTCGTTGCTGTACAAAAGCTGGTTCAGGGGCTGGGCATTGATATTCCCCAGCTGTTTTCCCAGCCAGACCAACAGCGCCACAAGGCTTCTGGCCGCCGCGACATCACCCGTAGCGGCGAGGGCCAGCCTCACCCGACACCGACATACGAACATGAGCTGCTCGCCTATCAGCTTAGTCGTAAAAAGATGCTGCCGTATCGTACCCGTGTACGGGCGCGCAGTTTTGATGAATACGGCGACTGGGTACGCCACGATGGTGAAGAGTTTCTCTATGTATTACGCGGCTCCCTGCTGTTCTATACCGAGTTTTATGAACCGGTTGAGCTGAGCGAAGGCGACTCCGCCTACTACGACTGCGATATGGGCCATGCACTGGTTTCAACCAGCGACGAAGACGCTGTGGTGCTCTGGGTTACAGCCTGACGGGTTACGGCTTGATACAACAGAACCACAACAACAGGCCATCGGACAGCAACAAGTCATCGAACAGCAACAAAGCCACAACCATGACCGCCTGAATACCGGCGATGCACAGGCTACGATACTCAACACCTGCCCAGCCTCTTTCTTCATACCTGCACAGGAACGACAGACAGATCGTTCCTGCCAGCGCCTCTTTCAGCACATCCGGCTCAAAAAAATTGAAATAGCAGTTGCATTAAGTTTCCTCATCCTCTAATTTTGTTTCCTATACGAAACAAGCTCTCTTATCAGGTAGAGAGATCGCACTGGTAGAAAATGGTCGCGCTTGATAAACAGACGTATTGGTCAAGCCAGGTGCTGTACGGGACATCTACGCATAAGGTTCAGGTACAACATCCAGCTACAAGACCCAAATACAGCATTTATGTACAACGTTTATGTACAGCGTCTATATACAGCGCTGAGATATAAACAGTACCGCGACATCCATAGGCAGCCATGACTGTCTGCGACAACTACCTTATTAGATAGCGTCAGTTATCTGGGCCAGGTTACTGAACCGGTCTGCGAAACCAGAGCATGCCCAGATAGCAGAACAAAAAACAGCAACACGGAACAATGTCGGCTATTCAGTCCACCCTCCCACCGGAGGCGCGTTATACGGACGCAGTTCATGATGAACAACGCCCCGTAACACCACCGGCTCAGACTGAATAGCGACAACATTTTCAGGCCACCCTGCCTAAGGACAGCGCTGCGATCGGCGTCTCTGTTGCTGTCCGGGATGGTTGCACACTCAGCCATCCGGGCAGAGCCTGATCCAATCAGAAACCCCAGCCTGACGCTGGGGTAACTAATAACAAAGTCATGAATGGCTGATAGCAAAAAGGGTTAGCTGTACACGCTTTTAACAAGCGTCTGACAAGCACCGATTGCCAGTACCGCCTGCAATGACAAAAATCAGAGAGAAACAAAGATGTCAGAAACACTGCTGAAAACACCGCTGTTTGATCTTCACGTTGAACTGGGCGGCAAGATGGTACCGTTCGCTGGCTATGAAATGCCTGTTCAGTACCCGCTGGGTGTCAAGAAAGAACACCTGCACACCCGCGACCAGGCAGGCCTGTTCGATGTTTCTCACATGGGTCAGGTAAAACTGACCGGCGCAAACGCTGCTGCAGCGCTGGAAAAACTGGTACCGGTTGACATCATCGACCTGCCAGTGGGCAAACAGCGTTACGCCATCTTCACCAATGAAGAAGGCGGCATCATGGATGACTTGATGGTCACTAACTACGGCGATTGGGTTTACGTTGTAGTCAATGCTGCCTGTAAAGAGCAGGATATCTCACACATGCGTGCCAACCTGGGCGACGATGTTGAGATCGAAGTACTGGAAGATCGCGCACTGATCGCCGTACAGGGCCCTAAGACTGCCGAAGCAATCGGCCGTATCCAGCCGGAAGTTCACGATCTGGTATTTATGGATTCCCGTCAGATGCAGATCGACGGCGTTGACTGTTTTGTATCCCGTTCCGGCTACACCGGTGAAGACGGTTACGAAATCTCCATCCCATCTGCCGACGCTGAGCGTCTGGTTAAACTGTTGCTGGAACAGCCAGAGATTGAAGCGATTGGCCTGGGTGCTCGTGACTCCCTGCGTCTGGAGTCTGGCCTGTGCCTGTACGGTAATGACATCGACCCAACCACCACACCGGTAGAAGGCAGCCTGCTATGGGCAATCTCCAAAGTCCGTCGTGCAGACGGTGAGCGCGCTGGCGGCTTCCCGGGTGCAGATAAGATCTACGAACAGATCGCAGAGAAGAACTACAGCCGTAAGCGTGTAGGTCTGCTGGGTGAAGGCCGTGCGCCAATCCGTGAAGGCTCTGAACTGTTCAACGCTGACGGCGAAAAAATCGGTGTTGTAACCTCCGGTTCTTTCGGCCCAACCGTTAACCAGCCGGTTGCGATGGGTTACGTAGCAACCGCTTACAGCGCACTGGAAACTGAAGTGTTTGCAGAGGTTCGTGGTAAGAAACTGCCGATGAAAGTTGCACGTGCACCGTTCATCGAACAGCGTTACTATCGCGGCTGAAAATATCACGGCTAAAAATTACGACCAACGTCGTAGTCTGATACTGTGATTGTGATAACAGGGTCAGCAGCTGCTTGCCCTGTTGTAAGATCCACTCCCCTGCACACTGGAGACTCTCATGGAACTGATCCCGTTACATGAACTGAAAGGCGAATCGAAAATGTCCCGGCTCAAACATAAGCCGGACCCAGAACGTCAACGCCTCAGAAAGCCGGAGTGGATCCGCATTGATGCCCGAACCAACGCCAAAAACGTTGCAGGCGTAAAGAAACAACTGCGCCGTACAAAACTGCACACTGTGTGCGAAGAAGCCTCCTGCCCGAACCTGGGCGAATGCTTCAGCAAGAAAACCGCTACGTTTATGGTGATGGGCGCCATCTGTACCCGACGCTGCCCATTCTGTGATGTGGCCCACGGTAAACCGATGCAGCTGGATGCTGATGAGCCCCGCCACGTAGCTGAAAGCACCCGTGATCTGGGCTTGCGCTACGTTGTTATCACCTCCGTTGACCGCGATGACCTGCGCGACGGCGGTGCTGATCACTTCGCTCAGGTAGTACGCGAAACCCGTGCCCTGAACCCAACAGTGAAAGTTGAAATTCTGGTTCCTGACTTTCGTGGCAAGCTTGACCGAGCGCTGGAAAACCTTGCTAACGACACCCCCGATGTCCTGAACCACAATCTGGAAACCGTGCCGCGCCTGTACGACACCGTGCGCCCCGGTGCCAGCTATGAAAATTCCCTGAACCTGCTGCGCCGCTACAAAGAGATTCATCCACATGTCACCACCAAGTCCGGCCTGATGGTTGGCCTGGGTGAGACCGAAGAAGAGATGATCCAGGTAATGAAAGACCTGCGCGCGCAGGACGTAGGTATGCTGACCATAGGCCAGTACCTGCAACCGACCAAGCACCACCTTGCTGTCGAAGCGTATGTAACGCCTGAACAGTTCAAGCGTTACGAAGAACTGGGCTATGAGCTGGGCTTCGAAAATGTTGCCAGCGGCCCGATGGTTCGTTCCTCCTACCATGCTGACATCCAGGCGAGTCACAGCACGGTAGAACAGTTCAACCCGGTGGCGGAGTAATCACTCCGCCCGAGGATACCAAAATGACACACGCCCAGAATAATAATGAAAATCGCAGCCCGCTGGTTCACTTAAGCCTTGGCGCTCAAGTCAACAGCGACAATCAGGTTAATCATCTGCAGATTGAAGAACAGCCGTTTATTGGCGATCTGCAACTGGATGCCGACCCGGACAATCACGCTCTGCTGATTGCCGTGGGCGATATGATGGGCGTGCAACAACCCCTTACCGCTTCCCGTATATCCTGCCTGAGCACACTGGCTATTATCTGGCTGGATCAAGTGCCATTGCAGAACCGTCGTGGTGAGCTGATTAAGCGCAATAAACCTGATCAGCCCCGCTGGCTGGTACTACCACGTCCAGGCCTGACACTACAGCCTGCCGAAGCACTGGCGCAAGCATTTGGTCAGGACCTCACACTGGCTCAACACGCTGACACCATACATCTGCAATTAACAGACGCTGCCGTGCGCTATCTGCTGGACAGCCAGAATACCCGTGAAGAACAGGCCGCCCAGTTACGCCGTGAACAGGCTGCGCAACAACTGCAAGACCAAGGCGCAACATTGCTACCACTGACAGCATTTAACCGTTATGACCTGCTGATACGACGCAGCTGTGCTGACCAGCTCTGGCAATGGCTGGATAACAACCATGGCGCGCTTGAAAGTGATAATGCCGAAGCTGCACGCAGTTAGCCCTTTATACCCGGCAGCTCGTGTCTGACGATAAGTGAATATAAAGCCATCGCCTGGTAAGGCGAAGTGGCAAAACCCAAGATAGCAAAACATCATGACTGGCCCGGATGCCCTGCAATGCACCTGGTGCTGGTCCCTCTGGTATCAGTGCCCGCCTGTTCTGTACAGCCGGGCTGAGGACAAACAGGACCATGTCAATCTACACTACTGTTTCCCGTGAAGAGCTGGAAGCCTACCTTCTAAACTATAACGTTGGCACACTGGAAAGCTTCAAGGGTATCGAAGCGGGCGTTGAGAACACCAACTACTTTGTAACCACCAGCAGTGGTGAGTATGTGCTCACTCTGGTGGAGTCGGTCGGTCAGGAAAAGCTGCCGTTTATTCTCGGTTTTGTAGATCACCTGGCGTGTAATGGCCTGGCCTGCGCGCAGCCAGTACATCTGAACGGCGGCGAACTGTTCGGTGAACTGAACGACCGCCCAGCAGTACTGATGAACCGCCTGAATGGTGGCCCACTGGACGTACCGACACTGACGCAATGTGAAACCATCGGCAAGGTGCAGGCTCAGGCTCACCTGCTGGCCAGCCAGCTACCCGCCGACCAGTACACCCATCTTCACCAGTGGTGTACCGAAACAGCCGCTCCGATCCACGCCAAACTGAACCACCAGCAGGATACCCTGCTGGCCAGCGCGCTGATGGCTGCCGGTGAAATACCATGGACAAACCTGCCAACTGGCCCGGTACATGCCGACCTGTTCCCAGATAATGCCCTGTTCAATCACGAGCATATTGCAGGCCTGATCGACTTCTATCACGCATGCAGCGCACCTTACATCTACGACTTGTGCGTTACACTGAACGCTTGGTGCTACGACGAGGACAGCGGCCAGTACAACGATGATAAGGCCAACGCTCTGTTGAACGCTTACCAGAGTGTGCGCCCGCTGAATGAAGAGGAGCAGGCTAGCCTGAATGCCATGCAGGAAGTTGCTGCCCTGCGCTTCTGGCTGTCACGCCTGCGCGACAAGCTGTTCCCGAAAGATGGCGAGTTCATCACCGTTAAAGACCCAGCCGGTAAACAGAGCCTGCTGGAACTGCTGCGCCAGCGCAACGGCTGACCAATACTCTGGCCTGAACGCAAAGCGCTCTGGCCTGGCTGTTTTTTCACGGGGGTGTTCTCCATCTACACCCCTGTGCTCTTTTCCTTTCCGCCCCTGCCTGTTACGTTGCACTAACCCAGCTAATCACCGCCCTTCCTGTTATTGCCCTCACCACACATCATCTTGTGGCTTCTGTACAGTCTGTAGACTCTTTACCGCCTGTAAACTCTTTACTGTCTGTAGACCCTATGCTGTCTGTAGACCCTATGCTGTCTGTAGCCTCTATACTGTCTGTAGCTGTTATGCCCTGTTAATGACTGCTATAAACCAGCCACCACATAACCGCCACCAGGTAATGACCATGATTGAATTGCTTGATCTCAATAACGATTTTGATGTGCCTGACAATCTGATCGCCTTTCGCGTCTCTGGTAAAGTTACGGAAACGGAAATGTCACGGGTATTGAATATCGCCAGAGAGAAAATCGACCAGCACGGAAGCATCACTATTCTGGAGCAGATTGAATCATTCAGCGGTATTGAACTGGCTGCCATCGCAGAAGAGTTTCGCTATATGAATGAACTGGGTATGTCAGGTATCAGCAAAGTTGCTATTCTGACCGATAAGCGCTGGATTGAGCACATTGTCAGCATTGAAGACTGGTTTTTTAAAGACACCCAGATGCGCTGTTTTCCTGTGGATTCGATGATGCGGGCAATTGAGTTTTTGCAGGAACAGGCGCAGCCAAAGTCAGTTTAAAGTAAGGTGTATGTACTTAAAGTAAGGCGTATGTACTATCCTGTTCCGCTTATGAGCCGTTCAACCTCTGGCTGAACACTTTGTATACAGGATGGACACCCCGATGAAACGTTACACCTTTGAACTCTTCGCGGACTATTTTCAGATCTACCTGATGGATACAGAAACCCGGGACGATACCTCTGAAATCTGGACTGACAAAGCGCTGGATTTAAAGCTTGGACTGCTGCCAAATACACTGGCTATTGGCACATTCCGCAATGTTGATGTTCCGGTTGAAGTAGATGTCTATGAACAACCGCCAGAAATAGACCTTCAGCAGTGGGACCATGCATCTCAGGGCTACTTTACAATTACATCTGGCCGCTGTGCTGTTTTTGGTTGTACCGATTACTTTCCTGATGCTGCCTTCATCGAACTGCCCCCCGGCAAATATACGGCATTGTCTCTCGCCAGAGGGCTAACGAGCATCACTGAAGAATGGGATGACGCTGATGATCTCTATAAAGTGATACTTTGGCCTTCATCTGTAACTGACGGTTCCGTAAATGGCTACCCTGAAAATGATTATAAAGCCTTAAAGTATTACGGCGATATTTAAGCCCGATCAAGCTTTAAACTTGTGTGACCTGATAACACGTTTATACATGATATATAGCAACAACATTAACCACTGATTATGAGCAAAACAAAAACAATGGATGTGCTGGTACATGTCCATTCACTACCGGACTGGTTGCAGGGACACCTGCAAAATGTTCGATCCGAGTATTATATCTGGGCCAGCGACTATCATCGGCTAACCAGAGACTCAAACCTCTGGAGAATCTGGATGATTGACCAATACGGGGATTACTGGCTAGAGGTTAACTACCTGGATGATAACGGGGAGCCTGCATTTAACACATTAAAACTAGAAACTGGAACATATTCATTGATTGAAGCGGATACCTATGAGGTGTTATCTGAGTAGTTTTTTCGCCTCTTGCACACGATGGCGTTGAGGCTATGACAACGCTCAGCCCCGATCACCAGCCACATTGCCAGTACAAAAGGAATCGTCAGCACAGGAATCAGAGCCAGTTTCAAGCCGACCAGAGTCAGTGCAGCCGTGACAGCCATACCCAGCCAGAGCTGCCAGCTGCGGGAACGATGGCCAGAAACAATCGCCAGTGCAACAGCGATCAGCGCGCAATTATAGCTGGCCAGACCGGTTGCCAGCGAAAACGGACTGATACCCATCAGAGCACCAGCGACAGCACCTGTCAAACTGCCCAACAAAGCCCAGCCCAAAGCACGCCAGCCACGACAGATGATCAGGCCCGCAGCCATACACAGCGCTGATAACAGGTTGCCCTGAAAGCCCATCTGCCCAACGCCAGCCAGTGCACCAGAGAGAACAGGTGCATCCAGCCAGTGCAACTGAATGCCACCGTCCGGTTGTGGCAACCTTGGCAATAGCGCCCAGATCAGCAACATCAAGCAGATATAAGGCGCGGTCAGCAGTTGAAGATTTCGACGCATTCCCCAGTTAAAACACCAGCCAGCCAGGCCACCGCCCAGGAAAACGGACAACCAGAGTAACGCCGAAGGCTGCATAAACAACGCGGCAGCCAGCCCTAAAAGCGCGCCATTAAAACCCGCCAAGCCCTGATTAAAAGCCTGCCTTTCCATCACCTGACTACCCACCAGCGTTGCGCCAAGGGTGCCCGTCAGCACCGCCATTGCCATCAATGGTGAGTTAAGCAGAATGCCCAGTAAGGCCAGTAAACCCGTGCCTGCATGGGGCATAAACAACAGCTGTCCCATACCCCGTAACAGCGCCGTCAGAAAACCATTCATCAACTGTTATTTCCCGGCGTACTCTCTGCCAACGTTAACGCGACAGGGCCATGCTGACGCAATAATTGCACGGTCTGCTGCATCAGATCACGGGTTGTTAATGAGCTCCCCTGCAAACCACGCACCCAATACCAGAGCGTCTCCAGCGCTTGCAATAACCAACCGGCCTGCATCAGCCCATGCTTAAACTCGATGGTGCTCAACAGACGGAACGGTGGCAAGTCAACCAATTCATCGACACTTAAACCACAATGCTGATGCAGCGCTGCCACATCAAACCACGGATTACCCAGCGCACCATACTCCCAGTCCAGTACCACCAGCTGTTCGGCGTCAAGGCAGAGGTTGCCCGGATGCAAATCATGGTGAACCAGAGTACGCCCAACCGCCGGTAATTGCAGCAAGCATTCTTTTGCCAACGCCACCAGTTGCTGCAACAGTTGTGACATCGGTAACGCTTTCAGGCTGGGCAGGAAAGCATCGAACAGTGCCGGATAATCAAGCAGCAGACGGCTATCATCCAGCGTAATTTCTTGCCATTGCGCGACTACCGCCAGCAGTTGTTGCTGCACCTCTGACGACAGTGGCACTGTCGGGCGTTGACCATGATCACGCATCAGCAACCAGCCCCCCTGCGGGCTGTTCTGTAACACAGCGGGCATCCAGGGCAGGCCTGCCAACTGAGCAAGCAATGCGGCTTCACGGTTCCGGTCAGCGCCAAAGGCCAGCTCGGCAGAGGCATTAAGCCTCAGTACCAGCCGTTGTTCATCCCACTGCCCCAGCAGCAGGTGGTTGCTGCTCTCACACGTCAGGGTCTGCCAGTCAGGCGCGGGGGTGTCAGAGAGCGTAGCAAGGTATTGATTAACCAGTGGTATTACGGTATCCGGCATGACGAAAGTCCAGGCTCAAGGTAGAATAGGCAGTTTATCACGCAAAATTCCTGCCGTTTCCGCTATCTGAGGTCTCCATGGCTAATTACCCATCTCTGGTTAAGCGCTTTGCTCCGTTATTCGGGCTGGCACTGGGCGCATCTGCTCAGGCTGCTGATCTGACCGTTTACACCTATGACTCATTTATTTCTGAATGGGGGCCAGGCCCGAAGCTGGAAAAAGCGTTTGAACAGCAGTGCCAGTGTGATCTGCAATTTATTGGCGTGGAAGATGGCGTCAGCATTCTGAACCGGCTGCGTATTGAGGGCAAAAATAACAAAGCTGATGTGATTCTGGGTATCGACGATGCTCTAATGGAAGAAACCCGCAAAACCGGTCTCATTGCGCCCCATCAGCAGCCACTGGACGCCCTGAAAGCGGAGCTGAACTGGCAGGACGGCCAATTTATGCCGGTAGATTACGGTTACTTTGCCTTTATCTATGACAGCCGCAAAATCAGCCAGCCGGTGGGCTCACTCAAAGCACTGGTGACCTCCGACGCTAGCGTCCTTTATCAGGACCCGCGCACCAGCACTCCGGGCCAAGGACTGATGATGTGGATGAAAGCAGTATACGGCGACCAGAGCAACCAGGCCTGGCAGCAACTGGCCAGTCACACCGTGACCGTCACCAAAGGCTGGTGGGAAGCCTACAGCATGTTCCTTAAAGGCAGTGCAGATTACGTACTGAGCTATACCACCTCCCCGGCCTACCACCAGGTGGTAGAAAGCAGTCACCACTACAAAGCCGCGCCCTTCAGTGAAGGCCATATTGCCCAGATTGAACTGGCAGCGGTCACCACCACCAGCGATAGCCCGGAACTGGCACGTCGTTTTGTCGGTTTCCTGAGTTCCGATCAGGCACAGCAGATCATCCCGGTAACCAACTGGATGCTGCCAGTACGGGATGGAGTTGAGTTACCCGCAGCATTTGATAATCTGGTACAACCACAGCGCATCGGTTTCAGCGCCAGTGAGATGGCGCAACAGCGTAAAAGCTGGTTGCGCGAGTGGCGTAACGCCGCCACCCAGTGAGTACAAACCCTATTAACATCGACAATACCAGCACTCTGGCCAACGCACAGCTCGCGGGCCGTTTTGCTGCCCGCCACACACCCAACAGCTGGAGCGGGTTGGCAGCCCTGGTCGCCATCAGTTTACTGACCCTGTCAGCATTCTATGGTCTGATCAACTTCAGCGGCCAAGGGGCAGACTGGCAGTTGCTCAGCGAACCCTATTACCAGTCGATTCTGCTGTTCTCAATCAAGCAGGCGCTGCTCAGCACCCTGCTATCGTTACTGCTGGCCTGGCCGGTGGCTCGCGCGCTTTATTATGGCCGTCAGCCCTTTGCTAGCAGCTTTCTGAATCTTTGCCTGCTCAGTTTCGTGATGCCCACTCTGGTGTTAATTACCGGGCTGGTTGCACTACTTGGACGGGATGGCCTGTTAACCCCACTGCTAGGTAACGACTGGAACCTTTATGGTCTGAACGGCATCCTGATCGCCCATACCTGCCTGAATATGCCATTTGCCATCCGGGTGCTGTTACAGGCATTGCAGCATATTCCCGATAGTAGCTGGGTACTGGCGGCACAGTTGAAACTCACACCCTGGCAGCGCTTGCGTATTGTCGAGTTACCCGCCCTGAAAGCCGCTTTTCTACAGTTGAGCGGTTTTATCTTTGTTCTGTGCTTTAACAGCTTTGCCGTAGTACTGGCACTGGGTGGTGGGCCTCGGGCCACCACACTGGAAGTAGCCATCTACCAGGCTCTGAAATACGATTTTAATATCCCGGAAGCGCTCACCCTGGCCTGGAGCCAACTACTGATAGCCGGGCTGCTATTTGCACTGATTGGCCGGGCTGGCGGTAGCCGATGGCTATCCGTAGACACCTTGCGACGTCAGTTTACCCCCAAACCAGGCCCATTGATGCGCTGGCTTCATCACGGCTTGTACGGGTTATGTGCTCTGGCGCTGTTATTGCCAATGCTGGCACTGCTGGATGGCCTGCATCAGAGTGATTTGAGTCGTTTTGAACCGATAGCATTACTGCAACCAACACTGACCAGCCTGCTGCTGGCCGGGTTGGCTGCCGGGCTGGCAATCAGTCTGGCCTGGTTGATACTGCACCCCATTCGCATGGCCCGGTTGCAACAATGGCGCAGTTTACCGCTACTGGACTGGCTGGCCACCCATGCGCTGGTTGCTCCGGCGATGGTGATCTCTGTGGGGCTGTACATTCTGCTACTACCCCGTATTGATCTCGACCGCTATGGCATGCTGATGGTACTGTTATTGAACGCCGCACTGGTAATCCCTTACGCCATCAGCCAGCTACGACCACGATTACTGCAATATGACGCCCAATACCATGCCCTGAGCCAGCAATTGAAACTGACCCGCGCCCAGCAACGCGCCACCCTGTGGCCATTTATCCGCCCGGCTTTTCTCAGCTGCTTTGCACTGATGCTGCTACTGGCACTGGGGGATGTCGCAATTATCGCCATCTTCGGTAACGATCACTGGACGACATTACCCTGGCTGATCTATGGCTATGCTGGCAGTTACCGTATTGCGGAGGCATCGCTGGCATCACTGATGCTGCTGTTAATCTGTGCGTTAACGGTCAGCCTGTTTGAACGCCACCGACACCGTGATTGAATCGACTTAACTCGCATAGCAAATCCATTAACCAGGAACCCAGACACCGACTATGCCCGATACTCCCTGCGCACTTGAGGTCAACCAGCTGGTTATTACACGGGACAACCGCCCCCTGCACTACCAGCTGCATATTCATGCCGGTGAAATTGTCGCCATTCAGGGCCGCAGCGGGGTGGGCAAATCGACCCTGCTCAGCGCCATTGCCGGGTTTGTCACGCCACAGCAGGGCGAAATTCTCTGGCAGGGCCAGCTGCTATTAGCACTGCCTGCCAACCAGCGCCCAGTCGCCATGCTGTTTCAGGATCACAATCTGTTTGAGCATCTCAGCGTCAAAACCAATCTGCAACTGGGCTTTGACGGGCCTGCACCAATGCAAGCGCTGGCTGAGGGCTGCGCAGCCTTACAGGTCAGCGAGTTATTGCACAAAACTCCAGCACAGCTATCCGGCGGCCAACGTCAGCGGGTGGCGATTATCCGCACACTGTTACGGCCCGAACCACTCATTCTGCTTGATGAACCCTTTGCCGAACTGGACCCGGCTACCCGCCAACAGGCGGTCAACTGGGTGGGCAATACCGCCCGCGCCACGGGGAAAACACTGCTGCTGGTGACTCACCAGCAAGATGATGTCACTCAACTGGCTGACCGCGCCCTGATGCTCGGTTAAACACAAACCGTTTATACACTTTCCGGGCTGAGCCGTATCAGCCCCTCTTCATTCTGCATTTTGCACCTGTTCAGCACATCACCCAGGGTTCACCACGTTCACACCCACCCTGACACGCTTGCTTTGACGCCGTCTTTCTGACGCCTCTTCTCTGGCGAGAGCGTGTCGCATGCAGGTATATCGCTGTCGCTTTATACACACGACTTTCGTTACACCATAACATTGTGTCTGTTTCAGACACTCAGATGCCTTTTTCAGACAATTCTGCCTGCTGTCAGCCGGATATGTTCCGGGTCTGCACCAACAAAAAGCTGCCATCAAAGGCAGCCACAACAACAAAAACAGCAAGGAGTCAGATCATGTCCAACCGAGGTGTTGTCTACAAAGGGCCAGGAAAGGTCGGTGTTGAGTCTATCGCATTTCCAGAGCTTGCCCTGGGCAGCCGTAAATGTGACCACGGCGTTATCCTGAAAGTTATCACCACAAATATCTGCGGCAGCGACCAGCACATGGTACGTGGCCGCACTACTGCCCCTGAAGGTCTGGTACTGGGCCACGAAATTACCGGCGTTATTCTGGAAAAAGGCCGCGATGTCGAGTTTCTGGATGTCGGTGATATTGTCTCTGTACCTTTTAATATCGCCTGTGGTCGTTGCCGTAACTGTAAAACAGGCCTGACTGGCATCTGCCTGAATGTAAACCCGGCTCGCCCTGGTGCGGCATACGGCTACGTTGATATGGGTGGCTGGGTAGGCGGCCAGGCCGAGTACGTTATGGTGCCATATGCCGACTTTAACCTGCTGAAATTCCCGGATGCCGACCAGGCAATGGAAAAAATCCGTGACCTGACATTACTGTCTGATATTTTCCCGACCGGCTTCCACGGCTGTGTAACCGCAGGCGTTGGCCCAGGCTCGACGGTTTACATCGCCGGAGCAGGCCCGGTAGGCCTGGCCGCAGCGGTATCAGCCCAGTTGCTCGGTGCAGCCTGTGTGATCGTCGGCGATATGATTGAAGACCGGCTGGCCCAGGCACGCAGTTTCGGCTGTGAAACCATCGACCTGCGTCAGGATGGCGATATGGCGGACAAGCTGGAGACAATTCTAGGTGAGCGCGAAGTGGACTGCTTCGTTGACTGTGTTGGCTTTGAAGCACATGGCTGTGGCTGTAACCACCACCAGGAAGCCCCCGCGACCGTACTTAACTCCGCAATGCAGATCACCCGTGCCGGGGGCCAGATTGGCATTCCAGGCCTCTATGTAACTGAAGACCCGGGTGCCGAAGATGACGCGGCAAAAGTAGGCGCACTGAGCATGCGCTTTGGTCTGGGCTGGGCCAAATCTCACTCTTTCCATACCGGCCAGTGCCCAGTAATGAAATATCACCGCAACCTGATGCAGGCGATTCTATTCGATAAAGTTGATATTGCCAGCGCAGTAAACGTACAGATGATCAATCTGGACCAGGCACCACAGGGTTATGCTGACTTTGACGGCGGCGCAGCGAAGAAGTTCGTTATCGACCCACATGGCAGCGTAGCGGCAGCCTGATTAACGGGTTCAAACATGTCTCACCCGTCCCTGCCCTCACAGGGGCGCACACTCTAATCCCTTTGCCACGCCTCACGGTGTGGCTTTTTTACATGGGTGCATTTCTGCAGGAAGGTTTATGGATCTGTCATCATCCCATCGCAAAGGGCTGCTGCTGGTACTGATTTCAGCTATCGCCTACGGCTGCCAGCCGCTGTTTGCCAGCCAGGCCTACAGTAACGGCGTTAACCCGGCGGGCTTACTGCTCAGCCGCTTTTTACTGGCCAGCCTGATGCTCTGGAGCTGGCTTTACTGGCGTAAAACACCACTGCCAACTCTGCGCCAACTGGGCCCGGCTCTGCTGACCGGTGCAGGTTACGGTGGTGCCGCACTAGGCTATTACAACGCCATTCATAGCAGCAGCGTCAGCCTGGCGGTAGTACTGATGTTCTCGTTCCCGGCATTTGTTGTCGTGTTATCTGCATTACTTCTGAAAACACCGTTAACCCGCACCCGGCTGGTTGCGCTGGCGCTGGCGCTGGGCGGTGTGGTGCTGGCCAGCGGTCATGACATGCAGGGCGATATAACCGGTATCAGCTGGGCACTGTTTGCCGCGTTAAGCTACGGCAGCGCCATTCTGTATGGCAGTCATAAACTGCCAGCACGGGGGTCACTCAGCTCGGCTGCGGTCATTATGCTGGGCTGTATTATTCCGTTTCTGATGGCGCTACCCTGGCACCCACCACAATGGCCCAGTAACAGCGAAGGCTGGCAGGCAGTCGCCGCGCTGGCGCTCTTCTGCACGATTGTTCCTATTGCCACCTTTATCGCCGGTGCAGCCATTACCGGCGCGGGTGACGCCGCTACCCTGTCAACACTGGAACCTGTAGTGGCGGTCATTCTGGCGGTTACCCTGCTGGGCGAACCCCTGCACAATGCCACCCTGGCAGGTGGCCTTATGGTGGTGCTGGCCGCATTGATGCTGGCAGGTAAGCCAGCCACCGCAACCACACACAACAGCACCGCCTGAACAACCTCTCTAGCACCTGCAACAAGCACCTGCAACAAGCACCTATAACTCGCACCTATAACTCGCACTGACATCTAGCACTGGCAACCACCGTATTTATAACTGGCCCTGCTTATAAGTGATGGTCTATAAAAACGGGGGTTGCCCACACAGCCTGTTTGTTACCCTGCAATCTATTTATTCCCCCGATTAGCAATCCCAAATGGTATGTGCACCATAGGAATATCCCCGGAGTCTGATTTTAAATGATCTCGTTGGTCGTCAAAAAACATATGCGGTTTAAACCGTGACAATATGCGTTCTTTTGCCATGCCGCCCAGAAAGAACATCTCATTGGCACTTACCCCCCAGGACTCCAGTGTCGTCACCACCCGCTCATGAGCAGGGGCACTACGGGCGGTAATAATGGCTGTGCGTAATATACGTTTATAGTGACGATCCCTTTCGACTTCTCTGTCTTCCAGCTTCTGTAAGAAAGATAGCTTTTTAAATAAGTCTGCTAATGGGCCGGGTTCGTGGGGTATACCCGATTTTTTTACTTCGTGTTCGTGAAACTCTGGTAGATCTCCGCCTTTGTACACCGCCTCTGCTTCGTCGTCTGCAATCACTCCATCAAAATCAAACGCGATGCGTAACTCATCATCCCCTTCATCATTAACAATTTTACTGGGGAGTACGGCACCAGCAGGAAAGCCTGCATCTATGGCATTTTTAACATCTTCCTCATTGGCAGAGAGGAACAGCGAAGCATTAAATGCCGGTACATACTGAAATGGCGATTTCCCCTCGATAAACGCCGCCCTTGAAATATCCAGGTCATAATGGTTGATGGAACGAAATACCCGACGCCCCGTCGTAGCGGAGTTTCTTGACAACAACACAACCTCAACTGGAATCTGGTTTTTAAATCGCTGATTAATTTGCAGGAAACGCTTTATAAACGGAAAAGCAACACCTTTACCAAGGGCTTTATCGACATGACTTTCCTGAAAGGCTTTGTACGCTTTAGGCCCACGCTCTACAAAAACGGTATGGGATTCAGATAGATCAAACAGCGCACTTGAAGATACCGCGATAACCAGTTTTCTATCAATCGGATATGGCATCTATTCGCTCCCTGATACGGAATGGATAATATGTCGGCCAACTGGCAGATATGAAGCCGTATATAGATAACCGTATTATCAATATCTGACCAGCATCATCCTCCCTGGATGAGTGGTACAGGGAGGATGATATGGCAACACGATAATATCAGCTCACAGCATCAGGTTCTCTTACAATAAATACCGAGCAATGCGCGTGACGCACCACCCGTTCAGCGGTCGAGCCAATAAAATAGCTACGCAAACCCGGTTTGCGGGCCATCATCACAATGGCATCAACGCCCAGTTTTTCTGCGGTCTCCAGTATCTGATCATGGGCGACGCCTTCGCAGCAGTGACTGACGCCTTGCAGAGGCTCAGGCAGGGCATCAAGAAAATCAGCCATACCCTGTTCTGCCTGCTGGCGGTGCGCAGCGTAGCTTGACTGACTAAGATGCGGGTAACCTGCGCGATGAATCAGGCTTTGATCTACATAAAGCAGATGTACTTTCATCGGTTGGCCCTGAGCCAGCCCGACAGCCATATTGATCAGCTCAACAGTACACTGTGCATGGGACAGATCAATCGGCAACAGAATTTCACGTAACATCATTTAATCCACCCCCATAACAGCATTTGGCAACCAGAGCACAATGTCCGGAAATACCATACACAGAATCAGCACGGTCAAGTTCACCAGAATAAAAGGAGTAACCGATTTATAGATTTCAGACATACCAATACCGGCAGGCGCAATGCCTTTAAGGTAAAACAGTGCGAAACCATAAGGTGGCGTCTGTACCGCAATCAGAATATTAAGAATCATCAGTACACCGAACCAGATCGGGTCATAACCCAGCGATACTGCCACCGGCGTGAACAGCGGTGCGCACATCAATACGATAATGAACTCATCAATAACAAACCCCAGCAATAACATGATCAGCTGAAACATGATGATAATCATGATCGGTGGCAGATCGAGGCTATCAGTAAAGCCCGCAACCATACCCTGAATGCCCATCAGTAGGTGGTAATTACTGAATACTGACGCCCCCAGGATGATCCACATCGCGACACTGACCAGAGTACCAGTCTGGAAACCGGCCTGTAAAAACAGGTCAGCTTTGAAGCGTTTAAAAATAATCGCCAGCAAAATCGCCCCGGCAACACCCAATGCACCCGACTCTGTCGGCGTCGCAATACCCGTGATAATGCTGCCCAGCACTACCACAATCAGCACCATGGAAAACAACCCATCCCGAGCGATGCGGAATTTTTCCTTACCTTTTAATACCGGTCGGTCTACGTCAGCTTCCAGCGGTGCCCGCTCCGGCTTCAACCAGCAGCTGATAACGACATAGCCAATCATCAACAACACTGTCAGCAATGCCGGTGTCATCGCCCCCAGAAACATACGGCCAACGGAATTCTGAGTAGACGCAGCAAACATGATCATTGGAATACTGGGGGGAATCAGAATACCCAGGCCACCACCAGCCATAATCACCCCCAGCGCCAGGCGGCGATCATAGCCACGCTCCAGCATCGGCTTCAGGGCGATACTGCCCGATGTCATAATGCCCGCGCCGATGATGCCAACCATTGCACCAATCATCGAGCAAACACCAATCACACTGACCGCCAGCGAACCCCGGATGCGTCCAATCAGCATCTGGCTGAAGTTAAACATCGCATCGCCAATGCCTGAGCGTGTTAACAGCTGCCCCATGTAGATATACAGTGGAATCGCCAGCAGAATAAAGCTGAAGTAGGTCGCCTCCAGCGTCGATGGGATAATGTTAAAAATACCATCGCCCCAGGTCATATAACCAACGGCCATGGCAATACCGCCCAATGCCAGGCCCACCTGTGCTCCCAGCGCAAAAAATAGCAGAATGCAGCCCAGCAGCACTACAGTCAGCAGCTCAATTCCCATTGTCGATCTCCTCAATCAACGCAGTGCCTGTACCCAGAAACCAGGCTTCCGCCAGAAAGTCACGCACTAGTTGTAAAATAAACAATGCGGCCGCAATACAGAGCATCACCCAGAAATGAAACATGGGTGGAGCCCACTCTCCCTGACGCCTGAAATCAAACTCAATCGCCTCTTCATATTTTTCAAAACACATTTTGAAAATAACCAGCAGGAAAAAAATCCCCAGCGAAAATGAGATCAGGTTAAAAACACAACGGGTACGGTGAGAAACCTGAAGATAAAGAATATCGACATTAATATGCGCCCGCTGCTGTTGTGCATAGGCACCACCGAGTGCCGCAATATAACCAAACAGAAACAGTGAGAGATCAAACGCCCATATTGTCGGGCTGTCCAGCATATAACGTGAAAAAACCTCAAACACCACCACCGAGGCTAATACCGGCATCAGCAGTGCTGCCAGCTTTCCACTGGTTTCGACCAGCAGATCAACAGCATGGCAACATTGTCGTAAAGCAGAGACAATCATAAAAAACCTCAGATAACCGCTTCGAATAGCATATATTGAATAACATACTTTGAATAATATAGCGCGCATCCAACAAGGCTATTATTCTATTCAGCGCTACCCTTCGAGTAGAAAAAAGATGAAAACTCTTAAAAATCACACAGGAAGACAGGCTGGAATTACTCGAATAAAAAGAGGGCCTCACGGCCCCCAAGCACAGTTCCTGCTGAACAGGAATTGACAGAAAGATAAAGCACTATATGGATGAAGCTTTACATTAATACGGCTTCATAACGAAGCGTTATTACTGAGCATCTTTGCGCAAAATATCAATCAGCTGTTTGCTGTAGCGATCTTTAGCTGCATATTCATCCCAGAGGCTGGCACCGGCATCAGCCCAGGCTTTGCGGTCAGCTTCATCAGGCTGCGGGCTCCATTTCAGGCCTTTAGCTTCCATTTCGGAAACAGCCTCAGCTTCCCACTGCCGGGACAAACGCAGCTGGTCTGCGGCGTGTATCTGTGTTGCTTTACGCACAGCAGCTTTCAGGTCGTCTGGCAGTTTTTTCCAGGCACCGCGATTAACAACAATCGGCAATACCTGCGCGCCTGCCAATGGCAATGGGTACATGTATTTTGCAACCTCAACGTGGTTACCATCGCGGTGGTCAATCATATTGCTGCCGATAGAACCATCAATAACACCGGTTGCCAGACTGGTATAGATTTCACTCCAGGCCAGTGATACCGGAGCAGCGCCCAGATTGCGCAGGAACTTACCGTATGCACCTGGCGCACGAATTTTCAGGCCTTTAAAATCAGCAACAGAGTTAATTGGCTTTTTAGTCAGAATATAAACCGGTGGTTGAATATAAGGCTCCAACCAGACCATCCCCTGAGAGCCATAGGCGTTGGTCAGTACTTTGTCCCAACATTTATCACGGAATAATGCCTGAAGTTCTTTCGGGTCGTCAGTTCCTCCAGGGAGGCCAATTTCAACCACACCTGCCGGTAATTCACCTGCATGCATCGACTGGAATGGTGCCCCCATAGTAATCAGTCCAGACTTTACTGCCCCCAGTAATCCGCTGGTACCTACACCTTCTCCCGAGTACAAAACCCGTACACTGATACGGCCATCAGAAAGCTGTTCAATATTTTTCGCCAGGCTTTCATAGACTTCACCAAAAGCGGTTCCTCTTGAATAGAGGTTACTGAAACGCCAGTTATGTTCGGCAGCAGAAACATCAGCAGTAAAGGTTGCAACACCTAATGCCAGTGCTAATGCAGAAGTTGAGAATTTATTTTTTATCTTTTTAAACATATCTCATTCCCCAATCGTCAGGAGCGCTGAAAAGGAGGTTCTTAATCACCATAAATAAACTCTCAAATCCTTAAACTGGCTTAAAGAATGTGCTCTCGACGTAAAGGTTTGCTTTTGCTTACGCAACATCGCTGATAGCGATATATTTCCGAACATAAATACCTATACTTGCCTCATCAGCGTTTACAGGTAAGGCCAGCAGGTATGACAATCAAAATATTAGGTCAGCTGAGCGATTTTGAGCTTCGACAGCTACGTATTTTCAAAGCCGTTGTTGAGTGTGAGGGGTTTTCGGCAGCCGAAACACAGTTGAATATCAGCCGCCCAACCATCAGCAATCATATTGCCAATCTGGAATCACGCCTGAAGATGAAGCTGTGCCATCGTGGCCGGGGCGGCTTCGCCCTGACAGAGGAAGGCACTGCGGTGTATGAGCAGACAACACAGTTGCTCGACCAGCTGGAGCGCTTTCGCAATACCATTAATAATCTTGGCTCCAGCCCTTCCGGCCAGCTCAGAGTGGCACTGAGTGATACCCTCAGTCTGGATAAACGCTGCCTGCTACCGGAAATTATTCGCCAGTTTCATTTAAGCGCACCAAATGTCGAGCTGATTGTTGATATTGAGCAGATGGCCACCATGGAAAAATCAGTACTGAACCATCAGCTGGATGTTGCCATTATTCCCTACCATCGGCAGCTGGAAGGGCTGAACTACAGCCACCTGTTTACAGATGTTAACTACCTTTACTGTGGCAACCTTCACCCTCTGTTTGACACCCCTGACACTCAGATTGATGATCGGCTGATTATTCAGCAAAAGCTGATTCATGCCGGCCTGACACCCCATGAAGAGGTGTACCAGCAGATCGCTAATATGAATCTGGTGGGGGAGTCATACTTTTATGAAAGCCGTATTGCGATGTTGTTATCTGGCTGTTTTATCAGCTTCTTGCCGGAAGAGATCGCCCGCCCCTATGTTGAGCGGGGCGAGTTACGCGCACTCTGCCCTGCTCAGCGCCAGTTCAGACTCGGTGTTGCCGTCATCAGTCGTAAATCATCCCAACCTAACCGAGCCAAAGAATTGTTTCTACAAACCATTCGCAGTATTCACCAGGCAGCGGAAGCGGCACCGCCTTACTAGCGCCAGCAACTAGCGCCAGGTGCCAGGTGCCAGGTGCCAGGTGCCATATGGTTGCAGCAGCACAACAAAATTACCAATAGTAATTTGCCAGCACAACAGCTTTATTCATCATCCAGCGGGGTGAAAATATCTGGACTGACCCAGGGAGCATACTTCAGTAACTGGGGATACACCGTATCTGAAAAGAGCCGCTGCATTGCCTGGTTAATCTGTGCCGGAATCGCACTTAACTCTCCTTCCCTGGCAATCAGGTAGATTGAACGGCCATGTCGGCTGTTATCCAGCTCCAGCGCCCTTACTTTACCTTGATGATAAAAGGTTTGTGCCAGGCAGAGGGTGCTGGTCAGGGCCCAACCGTGACCATCACCCACAAAGTGCATCAGGGTGTGAGTATCATCCGTTTCATAGCGAATATCCGGCTGAATACGCATACGCCGCAACACCACTTCACTGTAGACCCCGATACTGGTTGAGCGGCTGTATTTGATCATCGGTTCGCTGGCTGCCAGTGCCGGCAGCGATGCAGAGGTACGGGTAACCATTTCAGGCGCAGCCACCAGCACCATTGGGTCACGGAACATTCTGAAACGTTCCAACCCGGATGTACCCAGCATCGGGTCATCAGAGATCAGCACATCAATTTCACGGTTCAGGAAGGCTTCTGTCAGTGACGGTGTAAGGCCACTTTTCAGTGTCAGATGCTCAGCCTGATTTTTCAGGCTGGCAATCAGTTTGCTGCCAAACACTTCAGAACAGGAAGTAACCAGCCCAACCCGGCACTGCACAACCCCTTTACGGGCGGCCTCTCGCACCGTGGCATTGAGCCGTCGTAAATCACCCAGCAGGCCATCTGCATGTTTACGTAATACTTCTCCGGCCGGTGTCAGCCTGACAGGGGTACTGCGCCGAATCACCAGGGCAACGCCAATTTGTGACTCAAGCTGTCTGAGACTCTGCGATACCGCTGATTGAGACACCCCCAACCGCCCTGCTGCATCCGTTAATGAGCTGGACTCGGCAATGGTAACAAAGGTATTCAGCGCCGCAGTGTCGAGCGGTCGTGCTTCATTAAGTGGCACACAACCTCCTGAAAATAAGTTTAACTTATATAAACCGTTAGATTACCTTCAAATACCACCAAAAAGTAGAAATATTAATGGCTTTGCGTAACTATCGCGCCCTGTAAGGCAGCATAGCCTTCACTCAGGTACAAGGTGGGGTACAACGTGGGTACAACGTGGATACCGCACGGATACCACGCAGACAGAATGCAAAATAACGAGGTCAGGTGGCGATGGTTTTTCCCGAATATGACGCACAGTGCGGCTGGTATGAGATGCTGGAGGCGGTTTCTGAGTTTGCCCCGCTTCAGGGCAATACCCAGTTTGATACGGTGGTGATTGGTGGGGGCTTTGTGGGAACAGCGGCGGCACGTCGTGTAGCTGAAAATCAACCGGACAACAGCGTACTGCTGATTGATGCACTGAAGATTGGCCAGGGTGCATCGGGCCGGAACTCCGGTTTTGTCATCGACCAACCCCACAAACGGGAACTGGAGCAGTACGACAACAGGCTGAAACAGAAAATTCTCAACCTGAACTACACCGCCATCGACTACCTTGCACAGCAGATTGAACGTTATGAAATCGACTGCCAGTGGTCTCATGCGGGCAAGTATCAGGCAGCCGTTGGTGCGCGTGGAGAGAAATTTCTCAACCACTATGAGTCGTTGTTAAAACAGTCCGGTTCTGAATACCGTCGCCTGAATAAACAGGAGATGCAGAGCGTCTTTGGTACCGATTACTACAGCGCCGCTATTCACACCACCGGTGGCATGCTGATGCAGCCAGCCGCCTTGATGCGTGGTATGGCTGATACCATGCCAGACAATGTACGGGTGGTGGAAAACACTCCGATTCTGGAAGTGTTACGTACAGCAAGCGGGTTTACATTGACGACCCACAATGCCCGAATCCAGTGTAACCGCCTGATTCTGGGTACCAATATTTTCACCAGCGAGCTAGGCTTTATGCGCAACCGAATTCTGCCGGTAATGACCTTCGCCAGTATGACGGCCCCACTGACCGATGCACAGCTGGCACGCTTTGGCGGCCAGCTGGATTGGGGGCTGACACCCGCTGACCATGCAGGTACCACCGTGCGTATGACTCAGGACCGCCGCCTGATTATCCGCAATGGCTACCGCTACGCCCATGACTTCAACACCCCTCAGGCATTATTACCCAAGGTACGCAAAAACCACCGCAAAGGCTTTGAAGACCGTTATCCACAACTCAAAGAGGTGCCATTTGAATATACCTGGGGCGGAGCCAGCGGCCTGTCCGGTAACTTTGAAACCTATTTTGGTGAGCTGGAACAGGGGATTTTTGTCTCTTGCTGCGACCAGAGTGTCGGGGCAGCCCGTGGCACAATTTCCGGGATGATGCTGGCTGATATGGCCTGTGGTAAACGTACCCAGAGGCTAAGTGATATGCTGGAAGTGTCTGGCAAGCCCTCCTGGCTGCCCCCGAAAGCACTGCTCCGAGTGGGTGTACCGTTGCGTATGGGCATAGCCCGCCTGGCCAGCCGTTCTGAACTGTAACCGCACTTTGTGACGCACTTTCACAACACCGTTCGCCGTAACGGCTGGCCATCAGCACAAACAAATAACCAGCCGTTCCCCCGATACGTTATCCCCCCTGAAACTGCAACGCCGCCAGCCGCGCATACAATGGATTACTTTCCAGCAGCTCAGTATGGGTGCCTCGTGCCACCACCTGGCCTTTATCCATCACCGCAATCTGATCAGCATGGGTAATGGTTGATAGCCGGTGAGCAATAATTACCGTTGTACGCCCCTGCATCAGGTTATCCAGCGCCAGTTTAATCGCCTGCTCACTTTCGGTATCCAGTGCACTGGTTGCTTCATCCAGCAACAGAATACGCGGGTCATTCAAAATAGCGCGAGCAATTGCAATACGCTGCTTCTGGCCACCGGATAACCGTACCCCCTGCTCGCCAAGGTCACTGTAATAACCGTCAGGCAACTGGGTTATGAAATCATGGGCATGGGCGGCTTTAGCAGCTTCTATCACCTTTGCTTCGCCAGCATCGGGCTTACCATAGCGGATATTATCGATAACACTGGCAGTAAACAGCGCAGGCTGCTGCGCCACCAGTGCCATCTGTTGACGCAGCTGTTGCGGGTCAAGCTGGCGTAGATCAGCATGATCAAGGCAAACACGCCCCTGGCCTGGATCGTAGAAACGCAACAGCAACTCAAACACCGTTGACTTGCCCGCCCCGGATGGCCCAACCAATGCGGTGATTTTGCCTTCAGGGATTTCCAGATCAAACCCGGACAATGCGGGCTGTTCAGGCCTGGACGGATAATGGAACCCCACCTGCTGCAAACTCAGACGGGCCTCCAGCCTGCTGGCATCCTGTGGGTTTACCGGCGGATTAATCTCATTTTTGGCATGTAGTAATTCCATCAGGCGCTCTGTCGCCCCAACTGCCCGCTGCAATTCGCCGTATACTTCAGACAACGTACCTGCCCCCATCGCCACGATCAGGGCATAGAACACAAAGGCCCCCAGCTCACCGCCGGTCATTACGCCGGTGATCACATCATAGCCGCCCACCCAGAGCATCCCGGACAAACCACCAAACACCAGCATAATCACCATCGCCATCAACAGTGCCCGCTGACGAATACGGTGACGGGCCACCTGAAACGCCCCGTCCACCTCACGGCCAAATGCCTCGCTTTCATGGTGTTGCTGGTTATAGCTCTGTACCGTTTTTATCTGCTGAATCGCTTCCCCGGCATAACTGCCCACGTCCGCGATAGAGTCCTGGCTTTTACGTGCCAACTGTCGCACCCGACGACCAAACAGAAATACCGGCAACAGAATCAACGGCACCGCCGCTACAATAATCAGGCTCAGTTTAATATTGGTAATAAACAACATCAGCAACGCGCCAGAGGTGGTTACCACACTGCGCAATGCCATCGAAAACGAGCTGCCAATAATCGACTGCAACAACGTCGTATCAGTGGTTAACCGCGACATAATTTCGCCGCTACGGTTCGTTTCAAAGTAACTGGTGTGCAGGTTGATCAGATTATCAAACACCGCTTGACGAATATCCGCGGTTACCCGCTCCCCCAGCCAGGACACCAGATAGAAACGGGTAAAAGCACCCAGCGCCATCAATGACGCCATTACCAGCAACACAAGAATTGACTGGTTCAGCTGAGTGACAGAACCGGCAATAAAACCATTATCAATCACCCCTTTCACCCCCTGCCCAATCGCCAGCGTAATACCCGCCGTCAGCAGCAACGCAACCATCGCCCCCAGCCACTGTTTACGGTAAGGCAACATAAACTGCACCAGTTGCAGCAACGGTGAAAAACGACGTACAGGGTTCAAGGCAATATCCTTATGGTGGGCTAAGTTCAGGGGGTACAACTGTAGTTATACGGACAGAAGCGGGGATTGTAGCAGAAGCTGTGTTCACCCCTTCAACTGCGGGCATCCGCTGGAAGGGAAGGCTCTAAGTTGCGAATTCAACCCCGAAGTGTAACACCCCTCATTTCAAACAGTTGTCAGATAGTCATTAAATACTGTCCAAGGCTGCTTTTACTCAAGGCATTTACGAGACTTCAAGTTAAGCCGCCACGAATTCTGTGCCAGTTACTCACTCGTCACACCAATCAACGGTTGACCGCCTATCACCATTCAATCACGAGTGTTGCACTTATTATCTGAATTCAGGTTTCCCTACGCCACAGCGGCATCCTGATGCACTGCATAAATCCACAGATAAAGTTCCCTCGCCCCACAACGAAAAACGCCCAGCATCTGCCAGGCGTTCTGTTATTCCCAGTATTTCAACTACCCATCAATTCTGGAAAATTACCGTGCGGTTTCCGTCCAGGAAAACGCGGCGTTCGCAGTGCATTTTTACCGCTTTAAACAGGGTGATACGTTCAATATCGCGCCCTTTGGCGGCAAGTTTGGCCGGGGTAAAGCTATGGTCTACCGGTTCTACACCCTGGGTGATAATTGGGCCTTCGTCCAGGTCCGGGCTTACGTAGTGGGCGGTGGCCCCCACCAGTTTTACGCCTTTATCGTAGGCCTGGTGGTACGGGCGCGCACCTTTGAAGCCAGGCAGCAGGGAATGGTGGATATTGATTGCACGGCCTTCCAGCTTTTTACACAGATCATCAGACAGCACCTGCATATAGCGAGCCAGTACGACAAGATCAGCCTGGGTATTTTCTACCACCGTCATCACCCGTGCTTCCTGTTCCGGCTTGGTTTCAGCGGTAATCGGGAAGTGGTAGTACGGGATATTGTGCCAGTCGGCCAGTTCTTTCAGGTCTGGGTGGTTGGAGATGATCGCCGGAATTTCGATATTCAGCTGGCCAGCGCTGTAGCGATACAGCAGATCTTGCAGACAGTGGTCGAATTTGGAAACCATAATGACCACGCGCTCTGGCGTGCGGGTGTCGCGAATCTGCCACTGCATATCAAAACGGGCAGCATGTTCGGCAAACGTTTCGTTCAGCTGTTCAGCATTGATGCGCTCATCAGTACCCGCTTCTTCGTTGGCACGAAACTCGGCACGGATAAAGAAGTTTCCGTTATCGGTATCATCGAAGGTGTGCATTTCTGTTACGTAGCACTGGTTTTCAAACAGAAAACGGGTCACTACATCCACCGTACCCAGTCGGCTCGGGCAGGTCGCGGTCAGAATCCAGGTCGGGGTGGTCTCGCTCATCGGGTCTCTCCGGTCGATTATCGGCGGGTCAGGTGGTAGCACCGGCATGGGCCAATGCTGGCAATTCAGCGTGTATAGTCAAAAATTGTACAGGGTAAAAAATAGCCGAGGGCGGCGTCACTGTACGGGACAGGTCTTGGTGCCCGTACAGCCTGTTTCATATCGGCTGTTGAAACTCGCGTCTTCTCTCAGCCACACTCACTGTAAGAGCCCCTCCAGACTCCCGACGTCACGTGCAGGTGAACGTCAGTCAGTATGTACTGAAATGCGTGCCGCCCCGGCTTAAAGGGCTCCTTCCAGGGGGGTGGATGGATCAACACAACTCTCACCTGCGGCCTATGCAAATGACACTGCCCTTCACAGCAGTGGCTGCTTCCCATCCCACCTTCGGCTTCCATGCCGAAGGGGTTCAGTTACGGCAGGCCCCCCACGAGTCCGCCGTAATTCTGTTTTACGGTTTGATGTTCGTCAGGTGCGAACCGTCAAACCAAACTCGGCACTGGCATCCTGCAACCACAGCCACAGGTAGTCAGAAAAACTGCGGCGGATGATCAGTTCCCAGCTCTGCTCACCGGTACGGCGGATGACCGCCTGTGATTTGGCAAATGTTGTGGTAACCACTTTGCCAACCGGGAAGTTACGATCATGCACGTCATAACCGGTAGACTTCATCAGCACATCGCGAGCATTAGCACCGCTCAGATTCAGCACTGTCTGGCCGCCGGATACGTTAACAATAGCAATATGACCGTCCATCGCATCGCGCAGTTCACGTTCAATGCTGAATGCCTGAGCACCCGGCACCACCAGCAGCCACTCGTCAGGGGCGATCCAGCGCAGCGAGACGTCACCGTTTTCAGCACTTTGCAGCGAGCCAGGCAGTGCCATCCCCAGCACCTTTTCAACACCCGAGGTAAAACCCGCATTGTTGATATTGCCGCGCAGCACCAGGTGGCCCAGCAGTGCTACTTCCTGCAATACCACACCGCCGTTCTGATTGCCTTCACGGGCAACACTGGCAAGGTCAGCATGGTACAGCGGGCTTTCTGCCCGTGCGCCCTGGCTGGAAAGCTGATCCATCTGCTGAATCAGGACTGGCGCGCTCGCCACTTCGTTGTTCGCAATTACTTCAGACATTCTGACGCTCCCCTTTTGGATCCAGGAAGATCGGGCTGCAGATTTCGGCTTCGATTACGGTGCCATCTGCCAGCGGGTAGTAAACGGTGTCGCCCATGCGGTTCAGACCATCACGGACAAAGCCCATGGCGATGCTGTGGCCCAGACAGGCACTGTAATAGCTGGAAGTAACATGGCCCAGCATGGTCATCGGGATCGGCTGGTTCGGGTCATTCACCGCCTGCGCCCCCTCTGGAATCACGACCTGCGGGTCTTTGGTTTTCAGGCCCACCAGCTGCTTACGGTTCGGGCGTACACAGTCTTCACGGGCCATACCGCGTTTACCGATGTAGCTGAACGGTTTCTTCTGTGCTACACACCAGCCCATACCCAGGTCGAACGGATGAACAGAGCCATCGGTGTCCTGACCGGCAATGATGAAACCTTTCTCTGCACGCAGAATGTGCATGGTTTCTGTGCCATATGGGGTCAGGTTATACTTCTCACCCGCTTCGAACAGTTTCTCCCACACGTGCAGGCCGTAGTTCGCCTGAACGTTGATCTCGTAAGACAGCTCGCCGGTAAAGGAGATTCGGAAGATACGCGCCGGTACACCCGCAACGGTGCCCTCACGCCAGTCCATAAACTTGAAGCTGTCACGATCCAGATCAATATCGTCGGTCAGCTCAGAGATCAGTTTACGGCTGTTCGGGCCAGAGACCGTCAGCGTTGCCCACTGGTCAGTTACCGTGTTGAAGTACACTTCCAGCTCAGGCCATTCGGTCTGGTGGTAGAGTTCCAGCCACTCCAGCACACGTGCTGCGCCGCCGGTGGTGGTGGTCATCAGGAAGTGGTTTTCACCCAGACAAGAGGTTACCCCGTCGTCGAATACCATGCCGTCTTCGCCACACATCAGGCCGTAACGACATTTACCCACCGCCAGTTTCGCCCAGGCGTTGGTGTATACGCGGCCCAGGAATTCACGGGCATCTTTACCCTGAATATCAATTTTACCCAGTGTGGATGCGTCCAGAATGCCGACAGACTCTCGGGTCGCCTGACATTCACGGTTCAGTGCATCCTGCATGGACTCGCCCGCTTTCGGGAAGTACCACGGACGTTTCCACTGGCCTACGTCCTCAAATTTTGCACCGTTCTCCAGATGCCATTTGTGCATCGCGGAGTAACGCTTCGGATCGAACAGTTCACCACAGTGGCGACCGGCGATAGCACCGAAGGTAATCGGCGTGTAGTTGGGACGGAAAATCGTTGTGCCCGTTTCAGGGATGCTCTGGTTCAACGATTTAGCTGCAATGGCCATACCGTTGATATTACCCAGCTTGCCCTGATCGGTACCGAAGCCCATAGCGGTGTAACGCTTCACATGTTCGATAGACTCGAAGCCTTCACGGGTCGCCAGCTCAATACCGGCCGCGGTTACATCGTTCTGAAAATCAACAAACTGCTTAGGTGCGCGGCTGGTTGGCTGGCTGTGTGGAATATGGAACAGCGCCATCGCCGGGCCGGTTTTAACGTCTGCTGCACTTGCAGGCACAGCATCCGCGTCAGCTTCAAACCCTGCATTAATCGCAGCCTGCGCACCGGCACGGGTGCCTTCGGCCAGACAACCTTTCAGACCAAATTCACCGTTGATAGAGCCTGCCGTCAGCTGCTTCTGCACCGTATCACCAGGCAGGAAACCGATAACGTCATCACTCCACTTCGGACGGCTGCCAGTGTGGCAAGACAGATGAATAACCGGGCTCCAG
Source organism: Marinobacterium sp. (assembly GCA_025800125.1). Lineage (GTDB taxonomy): Bacteria > Pseudomonadota > Gammaproteobacteria > Pseudomonadales > Balneatricaceae > Marinobacterium_C. The sequence continues at coordinate 8,383 of JAOXSF010000054.1, read as the reverse complement.
CCACCGGAGCTGGCAACAGTGTCACAGCTCAGACGCTGGATAGACCCGGTCACACGGCTGCCGTCTTCAGCGATAGATGCAACGCTGACACCGCTAACACGCTTGCTGCCCTGGACATCAATCACCGCAGAACCGGTGATAATATTCAAACCCTGAGCACGGGCGGCATCAACCAGATCCCCCTGCGGGTTAGCACGGGTATCAACAATCGCCGTTACCTTACGGCCAGCAGCTGCCCAGTCCAGCGCGGTCTGGTAAGCACCGTCGTTGGTGGTCATCAGCACCAGTTCTTTACCAGGCGCAACCGCGTAACGGTTGATGTAAACCGACACCGCAGAGGCAACCATCACACCAGGCACATCGTTGTGACCGAACACCAGTGGGCGCTCGTGAGCACCGGTTGCCAGAATCACCCATTTAGCACGCACACGGTGCAGACGTTGACGCACCTGGCCTGCCGGTGCTTTATCAGCAATGTGATCGGTACAACGCTCATGAATGGTAAGGAAATTATGATCGTGGTAACCATTCACCGTGGAACGCGGCAGCATCACCACATTGCTGAACTTGCTCAGCTGGGCAACGGTCTCTTCAACCCACTGCGCGGCAGGCTTGTCATCAATCAGTTCATTGCTATGCAGCAGGCTGCCACCAAACTCGGACTGCTCATCAGCAATCAGCACACGGGCACCGCTACGCGCTGCCTGAAGTGCAGCGCTCAGGCCTGCCGGGCCTGCACCAACAATCATCACATCAGCGTGCTGATTCAGGTGGTCATAAGTGTCCGGGTCATTTTCCAGCGGCGAACGGCCCAGGCCAGCCGCCTTGCGGATAAATTTCTCATAGCTTTCCCACATGGACTGCGGGTACATAAAGGTCTTGTAGTAGAAGCCTGGTGGCATCATACGACCGCCAACTTTGCCAACATAACCCATCAGGTCCATATCGGCATTTGGCCAGCCGTTGGTGGCGTTTGATACCAGGCCGTCGAACAGCTCCTGCTGTGTCGCACGTACATTGGGTACCTGGGTGGCTTCGGTTGCACCCAGTTGCAGTACGGCATTTGGCTCTTCAGGGCCTGCCGCTACAATGCCGCGTGGACGGCTGTATTTGAAGCTTCGGCCTACAACGTCGATGCCGTTCGCCAGCATCGCGGAGGCCAGGGTGTCACCTTCAAAGCCTTTGTAGTGTTTACCGTTGTAGCTGAATGTCAGCGGCTTGTTGCGCTCGATACGGCCACCAGACTGGAGACGGTTCTGCTGTGTCATCCTGTGGTCTCCTTTATTCAGTTACTGTTGGCTGTTCGCCAACCTTGTAGGTTTCTTTGATCTCGTAGGTCTGGGTGTCGCGGGTAATATTGAAAAACTTGCGACAACCGGCAGCGTGTACCCAGAGCTCGTGGTGAACCCCACGTGGGTTCTTACGGAAGTAGAGGAACTGCGCCCACTCTTCATCTGTACAGTTGTCCGGGTCCAGCGGACGGGAAATATGAGCCTCACCAGATGCGTGGAATTCTTCTTCCTCGCGGTATTCCTGGCAGTGCGGGCAGTAAATCTCGAACATCAGTGCACTCCTTTTCAGTGGGCTACTTAGTGGGCTACGCCAGCGGCGCCGTGCTCGTCGATCAGCGAGCCATCATGGAATCGGAACATGGAGAACGGCTTGGCCAGCTCATGGGCCTTACCTTTCGCCAGCGTTGCAGCAAATACGTTGCCGGAACCCGGCGTTGCCTTGAAGCCACCGGTACCCCAACCACAGTTGAAGAACAGATTCTCAACCGGCGTATCAGAGATGATCGGACAGGCATCCGGGCAGGTGTCCACGATGCCACCCCACTGGCGGTTCATGCGTACACGGCTGAATACCGGGAACATCTCAACAATCGCCTGCACCGTGTGCTCGATGGTCGGGTAGGAACCACGCTGGCCGTAACCAAGGTAACCGTCGATACCCGCACCGATGACCAGATCGCCTTTATCAGACTGGGATACGTAACCGTGTACGTGGTTGGACATTACAACGGTGTCCAGAATCGGCTTGATCGGCTCGGATACCAGCGCCTGCAACGGATGAGATTCCAGCGGCAGTTTAAAGCCCGCCATTTTCGCCATCACCCCGGAGTTACCCGCAGTCACACAGCCAACACGGCCCGCACCGATAGAACCGTGCTGACGGGTTTTAACACCGACAACAGCACCGTCTTCCATCTCGAAACCGGTTACTTCACACTGCTGGATCAGGTCTACACCCAGTGCGTCTGCCGCACGGGCAAAGCCCCAGGCCACTGCATCGTGACGTGCTACACCACCGCGCGGCTGCCAGGAGGCACCCATCACCGGGTAGCGAGCGTTTTCGGAACAATCCATCATCGGTACGATCTCCTGAACCTGCTTAGCGTCCAGAACCTCACCATCAATACCGTTAAGACGGTTTGCATTCACGCGACGTTCGATATCGCGCATATCCTGCAACGTGTGCCCCAGATTGAGTACACCGCGCTGGGAAAACATTACGTTGTAGTTCAGGTCCTGCGACAGGCCTTCCCACAACTTCATCGCGTGCTCATACAGATGCGCTGCTTCGTCCCACAGGTAATTGGAACGTACGATGGTGGTATTACGTGCAGTGTTGCCGCCACCCAGGTAGCCTTTTTCCAGCACCGCAACGTTCGTGATACCGTGTTCTTTGGCCAGGTAGTACGCAGTCGCCAAGCCGTGGCCGCCACCGCCGACAATAATCACGTCATACTTTTTCTTCGGCGTCGGGTTACGCCACACCCGCTGCCAGTTCTCGTGATGACTCAGGGCGTGTTTCAACAGCCCGAAACCCGAGTATTTCTGCATTATCAAACCCCCGCCGGGTAACCCATTAGCTTTTTATTGGTTGGGATCAGGGTATTCGGCTTGTGCCTGAACACCGCGATGTCTGGCCATAGTAGTCAGTGCGAGGGAGGGAGGGCTGCCTGGCTGCGCCATTGAGCATGTGCATTTGCGACAGCGACAAGGAATCTGGCTTTTGAACGCAATACCGATTATTGGAGCCATGAAAAAAACCGGCTCAATTCACATTGAGCCGGTGCAGGATGCTGTCATAGCAGCGTTTATAGACATGGGATCAGAACAGATTCAGCGAATCACACCCTCTTCCACCAGCATATCCAGCACAGCTTGTGCCTGCTCGGTGGCTGATTCGTTTTTCATCACTTTACCGCCCCCCCCCTGAGGTTTCGCCGTCGCGGCCTTGAAGCGGTCTGCGGCGGTTTTGGCTTTAACCACTTTCAGACGTTTTGGCTTTTTGCGCGCCGGACTCTCTTGCCAGCCGGTGCGCACAGCATCAACCACGCCGTCAGTCGCATTGGCATCAATTGCTGCACGACGGCCAGGGCCGTAGGCGCTCTGGCGTGGTGCTTCGGCAGCCATATCAACAGAGGCGATAAAGGGCAACCGAACTTTGATAGCACGACGCTGGCCGCGTGGCAGTGCTTGCAGCACTTCCACTTCGCCATCAACAACCTCACCGATAGCAGCAATACGATTGATCACCGGCCAACCCAGCTTTTCACCCAGCAGGAACGGCAACATACCGGAGGCTTCGCCGCTCTCTGCACGAACGCCGGTGAGTACCAGGTCTGGTACTTTGCGGGCCAGATATTCCGCCAATACCGGCAGTGCATCGCAGTGATCGCGCTGCTTGAGCAGCGTCATCTTCGGCAAGCCCATACCCAGGTAACTGCGCATCACCGTTTCGTCACCCTCACCGGCATGGAGCAGCTCCAGCCCAGTGCCCACCAGGTTCAGACCCAGCTCGACGGCACGGGCATCTTGCTCGGCACGACGGGCGCGGCCCGATTGTGGATGCTGCCCAATGGAGATCAGGCTAACCACTTTTATACCTGTGGGGTTCAGATTTTCGTTACGTGCTTCAGGCTGCATCTTCCGCACCTCCCTGCTGACGGCTTTCCACCAGGCGAATCAATTCGGCCAGTATTTCACCGCTATCACCAATCACGCTGAGATCAGCTCGTTTTACCATGTCACAACCGGCGTCGGTATTAATCGCCACCACCTTGTCACACTGACCAATCCCCTGCATATGCTGAATTGCTCCAGAGATACCCACCGCCACATAAACACGGGCGGTCACCCAGGTACCAGTCGCTCCCACCTGACGAAAGCGCGGCATAAAGCCGTCATCCACCGCCACACGGCTAGCACCTTCAGTCGCTCCCAGTACTTCGGCGGCAGCGTGGAACTGGTTCCAGTCATGGATACCGTTACCCGCAGAAAGAATAAACTCGGCCTCGCCCAGCGGGATCTGGCTTGGGTCCACATCCACTGCGCCACAGTCCTGAATACGGCTGAGGGTCGCGGGAACATTGTCCAGCTCGATCAGCTTCGCTTCATGACGGGTTTCATCAATCGGGTCGGCACACTCTTCCGCCAGCAACAGCAAGCGCGGCGTGGCCCGGCTGATATCGATACGCTGACTGCCACCACGGCAGAGGGCACTGTCGTTATCCACCTGCCAGGCCTGGGTAGCTGGACGTTCACCCAGCCGGGCAGCCAGACGACATCCCAGTTCCTGACCGGCCGCTACGCTATCCGGGAACAACCAGTGGCGGGGAGCAAGTTGCTGATCAATCACCTGTAACGCGGTAATACGCTGTTCCGGGCTGTACCCTTCGAACTGCTCACCCTGTAAGTGGATCACACGGTCGGCACCTGCGGTATCGAAGCTTGTTTCCTTAACCTCACCAAAAGCGACGGCGACCACTACGCCCTCACCTTCACCGTTCGCTTTCAGACCGGCAGCCAGTTTATGGCCCTGACCCAGAACATCCTTATCGTGGCTGGTCAGGCGACCGCCCACCATATCCAGCACTGCAACAATATAGAAGTCCGGGTTTTCCACCGTCACTAATGGCAGCTGTACTTCGGTGGCTGCTTTTGCTGCGCCACGGCGCTGGCCTGCAACAGGGCCACTCTCTCCTTTAAGAGCAGCAAGGCGGTCGATACGTTTGATACCGTTCGGGCCGATAAAGCCTGACGCGTGCGGATTCTTGCGAATCAGTCCACTGGGGCCGCGTACTGCCCCCGTCGCCCCACCGCCAGAAAAAAGAACATCGGCATGGAGTGGATGCAGCCGGTTACGGGTTATCCACTCAGTGCGCGGGTCACGTCGAATCAGATCACTCATCAGTGCACCTCCTCAACCAGACATTCCACCACAATTTCGGCAATATCTTTCACTTCCGGCCGTGGCTCAACCACCCCTTCCAGCATCGCTGTACACTGCTGACAGCCTACCGCAACCAGCTCAGCACCCGTGGCTTTAACATCTTCCATGCGCATATCGGCAATACGGCGTTCACCCGGAATGTCCGTGATCGGCGCACCACCACCGCCACCACAACAGCGGGAGCGGAAACCGGAACGTTCCATTTCGGCCAGCTCTATACCCAACTCGGCCAGTAATTCCCGTGGCGAGTCATACTCACCGTTATAACGGCCCAGGTAACATGGGTCATGGTAGGTCACAGCTCCACCTTTATATAAATCCAGTCGTAGCGCAGAGGCTTTCACAAGTTCATTAATAAAGGTGGTGTGGTGGTAAACCTCATAATTACCTTCGCCTTGCGGGTAGAAATCCTTGTACTCATTTTTCAGTACATGGAAGGCATGCGGGTCGGTGGTAACAATGCGGTTAAACTTATATTTACGCAGCGTTTCAATGTTGCGTTTTGCCAGACTCTGAAACGTAGCGTCATCGCCCAGACGACGCGCCACATCACCGCTATCGCGCTCCTCATCACCCAGCACCGCGAAGTCGACATTGGCCGTCTTCAGCAATTTAACGAAAGCACGCAGGATACGCTGACTACGCATATCGAAAGCCCCATCGCTGACCCAGAACAGCACATCAGCCTCTTTAACATCAGACATCAGACGCAGGTTTTGATCTGCTGCCCAGTTCATACGGCTGCCCGGTGCAAAGCCGTTCGGGTTATCAGTGGCGATCAGGTTATCGAGGGTTTCTGCGCCCTTGTTTGGCGTATTGCCTTTCTCCAGCGTCAGGAAGCGGCGCATATCCACGATGGCATCCACATGCTCGATCATCATCGGGCACTCTTCCACACAAGCGCGGCAGGTGGTGCAGGACCACAGCGTTTCCGGGTTAACCAGGCCTTCAGTGATCACCTGATCCGGGCCACCTCTGGCATTACCCACGTCTTTTCCTGGGTAGGGAGATCCGGCATATCTGGAATCGGTACCACCGGCCAGACCGACTACCATATCCTGGATCAGTTTTTTCGGGTTCAGCGGCTGACCCGCCGCAAAGGCCGGACACACCGCTTCACAACGGCCACACTGCACACAGGCATCGAAGCCCAGCAACTGGTTCCACTTAAAGCCACGGGGTTTATCCACACCGAGAATATCAGCGCCCAGATCCACCGGCTTCAGACCGGTAGAACGGCCACCACCGAAACGCTCGGCACGACGGTGGAACGCCAGATGCAGCGCACCGGCGAAGGCGTGTTTCATCGGGCCGCCCCAGCCCATGCCAAACAGCATTTCACCCAGGCCGTAAACGATACCCGCCAGCAGAATCACCGCCAGCAACCAGCCACCCGCCTCAGCAGGTATTACACCAGCGGCAGGCAGGGTTACCACAAAAAACGTCGCGGCAAACACCAGCAGGCTTTTCGGCAGACGCATCCACGGGCCTTTGGACAGCCGGGATGGTGGGCTCTGGCGACGTTTGTAGACAAACACCGCACCGACAAACATCAGCGCGGTTGCTGCCAGCAACGCCCAGGCCAGCCACTGGCTGTCAACACCAAACAGATGCACCAGCACAATCAGCGCCATCGACAGCACAAAACCGCCACCGGTTGCCACATGGGTGTTAGACATGTACTTATCGCGTTCCACCACATGGTGCAGATCCACCAGGTAGCGACGTGGCATCGCCAGCAGGCCGGCCACAATATTGACCGATTCAGGCTGACCGGCACGCCAAAGACTGACGCGACGTACCGCACCAATCACCAGCAGCGCCAGTGCCACAGAAATCAGAACAGGAAGTAATCCGTCGAGGATCATAAGCTACCCTCTTAAAAAAACGATGAAGGCATAACGCCTTCATCGGCAGAGAAAGGAACTACGGGGCACAGCCCACACAGCCACAAAATTGATCAGAGATCCTTACACAGACGCAAAGCATCATAGATCGCCGCATGGGTATTGCGCTGGGATACACAATCCCCCAGACGCCACAGAATCATGCCATCGCCGCTCTCGGATAGAACCGGTTGAGGCTTCGCAGCAAACAGTGTTTCGTTGTCGATCTGCCCTTTGTTACGGGATTCTGCTTTCAGTGCGTAGTACAGTGCTTCCGCCGGACGGATACCGTTCTCAACCACGATCTGATCAACCACGCGCTCCTCCTGCTGGCCGGTGTACTCGTTCTCCAGCAGGGCAACCAGCTTGTCACCTTCACGGTAGACTTTCTCCAGCATCAGATCGGAGGTCATGATCACCTCACGCTCGTACAGGCTGCGGTAATAGGTCGGGAAGGTGGTGCCACCAATTCCAACACCCGGCTTGATGTCGTCAGTCACCAGTTCTACCAGCGAGCCTTTAGAGGCCAGATAGTCAGCCGCAGACATGCCAGAGAATTCACAGATAGTGTCGTAGATCAGCACATTTTTACCTGGCTCTACGGTGCCATTGAGAATATCCCAGCTGGAGACAACCAGCCCTTCTGCTGCACCCCACTCGGGGTTCTGTTCCAGGAACGGTGTACCGCCCGTCGCCAGAATACAGACATCCGGTTTCAGATCACGGATCATATCGGCGCTGGCTTCAGTACCCAGACGCAGATCCACGCCCAGACGTTCCAGTTCCATCGCCAACCAGCGGGTGATACCTGCCATCTGATCACGTTGTGGTGCTTTCGCCGCAATCGTAATCTGACCACCCAGCTCGTCGGCTTTCTCAACCAGTGTTACCTTGTGGCCACGCTCTGCTGCCACCCGAGCTGCTTCCATACCACCCGGGCCACCACCAACCACCACCACGCTGCGGATTGGGCCTTCGGTTTTCTCAATAATATGTGGCAACCCCATGTACTCACGGGAGGTCGCAGCGTTCTGAATACAGAGCACATCCAGGCCCATGTACTGGCGGTCAATACAGTAATTGGCACCGACACACTGGCGAATCTGATCCACCTGGTTCATTTTGATCTTGGCGATCAGGTGCGGGTCTGCAATATGAGCACGGGTCATGCCGACAAAGTCCACGTAACCGGCTTCCAGAATGCGCTGAGCCTGGTTTGGGTCTTTAATATTCTGCGCGTGGATGACTGGCACATCCAC
>JAOXSF010000053.1 GCA_025800125.1 Marinobacterium sp. | reverse complement strand
CAGGCGAAACAGTAAACTTCACCATCGCTGGTATCACCGCTGATGATCTGCCAGCAGGCCAGACGCTGCCGACTCAGTTCACTGTTGAAGCAGACGGTTCTACTGATGTCACTATCAACCTGCGTGAAGATGCAACAACTGAAGGTGACGAAACACTGACACTGACGCTGGACGATGTAGCTAATGTCAGTGGGTCTGTAACTGTAGTTGACTCCAGTCAGACACCAGCAGCAGGTGGTCAGACTGATGTGTCTGCTGACCAGGGTACACCGACTGTTCCTGCTGCGCTGGATGCCGGTACAGATACATTCCGCTTCACTGATGATGCAGATGTTGCTGGTAGTGTTGTAATCAGCAATTTTGCTAACGGTGACACTATTGCTGTCAGCAACGCTGCGGCAACTGACTACACGTTCAGCAACAATGGTGACGATGTAACTATCACTTACAACAACAACGGTACACTGAACAGCATTCAGCTGATAGATGTTGTTGATGCTGCTAGTGATCTTGTCTTCAATGAAGCGTCGTTTGAGCAGGCAATCGGCTTTGATGCTTTCCTGATTGTCTGATTCTATGACAGGTTAGACACAGAAGGCGGGCGTCGCCCGCCTTTTTTTGACCCGAATTTTGGAAGGATTTGAATAATGGCTAACGTCATTCTTACCTCTACTGATACAAGTTACACCGTCGCTTCAGGCAACAATGTTGATCTGACAGGCTTGGCGGGCGTTCAAACAATTACTATTCAGGATGGCGCGAGTGCCAACCTGATTGGTGCATTCGATGGTGATACCATCGTTATGTCTGGCAATGCTGCGAATTACACGATGTCAGCCAGTGGCGCGACTGTAACGCTGACTAACAGTATTACTGGTGCTGTTATTACGTTACCTGCGAAGCCAGACGCAACAACCCTGCAGTTTGCTGATGGTGCTCGTGATCTGGCAATTGATCTCAGCGGTAGCGCACCAGAAATCAAACTGGGTACTGACACTGTAACTGATACTCCAACTGCGCCAACTGGTGATGCAGGTGGTGTTGATGTTAACTATTCTGTTGTACCGTCCAGCTCTTCTGTGACAGAAGGCACTGAAGTAACGTTTACGGTGACAGCGTCTGCTGCTGTAGATCAGGATGTGGTTCTGAACTACCAGTTGATGGGTGCTGATGTTGCGGGTGGTACAGCTGACCCAGCATCTGACCTGGGCCGTATCACTGGTTCTGTTACTATTCCAGCGGGCTCTACCAGCGCAGTTATCACGCTGACGCCAACCAACGACGGCACAACAGAAGGCTTCGAAGGCTTCAAGCTGGCGCTGTTGGATACCAACTTCACCACAGTGGCAACTTCTTCTAATGTTGCAATTGCTGATGGTGTTGAGTCTGGCAAAACATTTGCGTTGACTACCGATGTAGACAACCTGCCAGGTACAGCGGGTGATGATGTGTTCACCGCAGTGCTGGTGGATGATGACCTGCCTGGTAATACCCTCAACCCGGGTGATGTTATCAACGGCGGTGATGGTAAAGATGAGCTGAATCTGTCTATCACTGGTGATCTGGGTGACGATCTGGATATCGGTGCAATTCAGACGCAGAGCGTTGAGCGTCTGGAAATTTCAAACTACGACCAGAGTAGTGATGACCACACTATGGATGCCGCTCTGATGAACGGTATTACAGAGGTAGCCCTGAATGGTTCTTCCAGTAGTGGTGATGTCAATATTGATAACCTGAGTCAGATGGTTGCTGCAGAGATGCGCAACGGTGAAGGTTCTCTGGATCTTGACTTTATCTCTTCTGTATCGAGTGGTGATGACGATGCTATCACTCTGACAGTCTCTAATCAGAGTAGCGGTCAGTTTGATGTTGATGCTATCGAGCGCATTACCGTTCACACTGAGCTGGCGGACTCTACTCTTAATGAAGTCAAGTCTAATACGCTGAAGTCATTAACATTTACCGGTGATCGCAACATTAAAGTAAACGAAGATGTTGAGTTTGGCGGCAGCACTGGCAGCATTGATGCGTCTGCACTGACAGGTAAGCTGGACGTTTCCGTTGGCCTGGGCGGTGTTGACGTTACCATTATCGGTGGTAGCAACGACGATACCTTCCTGCTGCAGGGTACGCCAGAAACGGGTGATACTGTTGATGGTGGTGATGGTGATGACCTGATTTCAATTCAGGGTTTGACCAGCGCGTTGTCTCTGGAAAATCTGGCAATCAGCAATGTTGAGCAGCTCAAGGTAGAGGCTGCCAGCACTGATCATCTGGAAGTTGATCTGGCTAGTAGTGCGCTATCTACTGTGCGTGCCGTTGAGGCGGGTAATGCTAAGAATGTCACCCTGGAGAATCTGGCTGCTGGCACCGATGTTGTTATTCAGCAGGTTCAGAGTGGCAATAATATGGGTGGTGTAGAGCTGGTGTTGGCTGATGCTACAGGCTCTGCAGATGTGTTGGATGTCTCTGTTGAGCTGGATGCTGGGACGACAGGCGTTGAGTCAATTGCGGGTGTCACTGCGGCAGGTGTTGAAACATTGAACCTGAATTCAACAGTGCTGGCGAATTCTGGCGCTTTGACGGGTTCTGACGTTAATAAGCTTGAAGCATTGACGCTGGATGCGGCTACTACGCTGAATCTGACAGGTGACGCGCTTCTAACATTGAAAAGTATTACGGCAGCTAATCTGACCACCATTGATGGCTCTGCACTGACTGCTGGCGTGGATATTGAAGTGGTGGATAATGATGTCACGCTGACCGGTGGCTCCGGCGATGACTTCATTCGCATGGGGTCAGCATTGACTATCGATGATGTGATTGATGGTGGTGACGAGTCTGCTGCTAATGACAGCGTTGGTGATACCCTGTATGCAACAGTAGATGGACTGGGGACTACGACTACGGCTGCGGCACTGCAAGTTAGCGACGTTGAACGTATTGTGCTGGAAACAGACAATAATGCGAGTGTTATTGATCTGACCGCAGATGCAGAACTGAAGCTGATTAATGTTGACGGTGACCAGAATGTTACGCTGACAGGTTTGGCAGCGGGTGCAGAAGTTGGGTTGGGTTCGTCAGATCTTGGTGTAGATGCAGATGAATACTCTGGTACGCTATCGGTTGCACTGGCTGATGAGACTGGCTCTGCTGATGAGCTGACGGTTAACCTGGCAAACACCAGTACTAATAATGATGTTGATGCTGCGCTTGTAACCGCTGACACACTTGAAAAAGTGACAGTGAATGCGTCCGATGATGGTTCAAATAACAATGCTAAGCTGGATGTTAGTGCTGTGGCGTCTGCCACTCTGGCCATCACCGGTGGTGAGTCTACGCAGCAGGTGGTATTGGATGACAGTGGCATTAAGCTGTCTGCCACAACGACACTGCTTGATGCCTCTGAATTTGATGGCATCCTGACGGCGACCACTAGCGATACTGCAACTGCTGTCAAGCTGAAGGGCGGGGTTGTCCATGGTGTATCATCTGGCGCGGGTGATGATACCTTCACGGTTTCTTCCGTTGATGATAATATGGCATATGATGTGGATGGCGGTGCAGGTACAGATGTTCTCAACCTCGGGTTAGGTGCGGGTACTTTCACTGACACGAATATCGAAAACTTTGAAACTATCAATTACACCGTAGATGCTGGGAAAGATGCTGATGTTGCTACAGCTTCTGGCAAAGGTATTAATGATAGCGATGCAACCAAAGTGACTGTTGCCGGTGGTGATAGCAGTGCAACCTTTAAAATGGGTTCTGCAACAGCTATCGGTGCGGGAGATGGTTCACAAGCGACAGGCCTGACCACCTTTGATATGAGTGGCTTCGCCGGTGACACCCAGATAGTGTTTGGTGATGGCGTACTGGACTCCAGCCTGACTGTTACCGGTGGTTCTGGTACAGATACAGTGATGGCTGGGTATGATGATGCTGGCACTCACGCTGTCAAAGTTGCCGATGTTGAGACTCTGCTGCTTACCGTTGATGGCGATGGCACCGGTAGTGAAACCCATAATATTGATGCTGCGAGCTTGACTGGTGGTAATGTGCTGCGCCTGGCCGCAGGTAACGCAAATACTGTCGATAACACTGTCAATGTGCAGAATTTGGCAGCGGGTGTTGCTGTTGGTCTGGGTTGGGAAGCGGCAACAGGTGATCTGGGCTACAGTGCCGTTTCATTCCTTGGTGAGTCGACGTTGAATGTCGGGTTGGCTACTCACTCAGGTACCGCTGATGCCTTGACAGTAGAGCTGAATAGTGTCGATGCAGATGGTGGCGTGGTCACAGTCGAAGCGGCGGGCGTTGAAGCGCTGACGCTGGATGTAGCCGATTCTGTAGGTGTTGAGCTTGACTTGTCAGGCGTTGCTGCAACAGCAGGCAGTAATCTGACTGTTACGCTTGAAGGTGGTAGCGCGGGTGTCAATATCAACAGCCTGAGCGATTCTGTCTCTACCATTGATACAAGCGCCGGTTCTGTTGCTTTAATACTGACGGGTCGTGGTGCTGGGCCTCTGACGGTAACAGCGAGTGATGCTGACGATGCTCTGCTGATGACGCATAAAGATGATGCGCTTGATGCCGGTGGTTCTGATACTCGGGGTGACACACTAGTTGTTGAATACACCGCGGTTGTTGGTGGTATGGCAGTTGATCTGAGTGCAACAGGTGACCAGATTCAGACCTTTAACGGTGGTGCAAACGCTGCGGTGCAGACGGGCTTCCAGCATGCTGATCTGTCTGGTTACCAGGGCAACGGTGCAGAAATTACTGCCCACGCGGATGGTTCTAGAATTTTTGGTACGTCCTCTGTTGATAACATCATCCTTGGGGCCGGTGCAGATACCGTGGTATTTGCGGCTTCTGCTGCTGCTAATGGCACAGACTCTATTGCTAACTTCACCGCTGGCGCAACCACCGCAGACGTGCTGGACTTTGGTCACTTTATCAGTGTGGTAAATACAACTCAGGTCGGTGATGGTACAGATGAAACTTTGATTGCGGCAACAGATACAGTTGTAACCATTGATAACAGCAGTGCAGATATTGCCGGTAAAGATTACGGTAATGCAGATTTTGCTGAGCTGTTTGGTGCTACAGGTGGTAATGCTGCCTTCTTGGATGAAGCTAATGGAACAGCGGGTGCTAATAGCAAGAATGTTGTTATTATCCGTGGTCAGGATGAAACTCAGATCTACTACGTTGAAAATGACAGCGATGCTGCAATTGTTGCAGGTGAGGTTACGCTGGTCGGTGTGCTTTCTGGCACAACGGGAGCAATGACTGCTGATAACGTTGAGGGTATATCAACCTGGGCCTAATGCAGCACCGGTAACTTACTCAGTGTGAGTGTTTGTGTTTCTAACCGCCACCGTTAAGGTGGCGGTTTTTTATTGCTGAATGTGCATAACTGTTTTTTGTACTGATGCGTTATGAGAGGAAAATATGCCACAGATTACGCTAGACAATCGCACCTATGAGCTTGATGAGCTGTCAGATGAAGTCAAATCACAGCTGGCTAATGTAAGGCTCTGCGATACTAAAATATTGCAGTTAAAACAGGAGCTAGCGTTGATTCAGACCGCACGTAATACCTATGCGGCTGCGGTGAGTCAGCTACTGCCTGAAGGTTAAAATTACACTGTGTAACCTTTACGACCCCTGCCTTTGTAGCAGGGGTTTTTGTGTTTAAGGCTGTGGCGGGGCGCTAATCAGAACTTACATAAAGCACCCTATGAAGATTCATACAATAACCTGTATAGTTGTGTACCTGCCGGTGAAGCATGTTGCCTGCAGTGTGCTTGTAGAACCTGTGTCGTTATTTGTACAGGCCCGGTGCTACATGTTATGGAATAAGCGTCAATGTTGTGCTTTTGCAGTTTTTAGGCTGAGCAGGCTGTTATAAGCGAAAGAATGTATTGAAGCTTCTGTCTTTATATACCAAGGAAAAATAATATGGCTAACGTCACTCTGACAGCTGCAGACAGCCAGTATACGGTTGCCGCAGGAAATAATGTTGACCTCAACGGTTTGTCTGGTGCGCAGACTATCACCATCGAAAATGGTGCCAGCGCAAATCTGATCGGTACCTTTGAAGGTGACCAGATTATCATGGCCGGTAATGCGACCGACTATACCGTGGTGAAAAGTGGTGCAACAGTTACCCTGGTTCATTCCCAGACAGGCGCTGTGATTGCTTTGCCTGCCAAACCAGAGCCAACCAGCCTGCAATTTGATGATGGTACGCGTGAGCTGAAAATTGATAGCAGCGGCGATACGCCTCAAGTGCAGCTAGGCAATGACACAGTGACGGACACCCCGACGCAGCCCGCTGTTGACACTGATGGCCCGGCCTCCAGCTTTACGATTGCAGCGCAAAGCAGTTCTGTGACAGAAGGTGAAACGGTAAGTTTTACAGTGACCGCTTCTGAAGTCAGTGATCAGGATCGTACCTTTAGCTATCAATTGATGGGGGATGCGATTGCCGGAGCGTCGGCTGACCCGGCAGCAGATCTGGGCCGTATTACCGGTGAAGTGACATTGTTGGCAGGCGAAACCACCGCTACGTTTACAGTTACCCCGACAGATGATGGCGTCACCGAAGGTTTTGAAGGGTTTCGCGCAGCGTTGCTGGACAGCCAGTTCAATACGGTAGCTTCGTCGTCTGGTGTTGCGATTGTTGACGGCGCTGAAGCCGGGCGTACATTCTCTCTGACAACCGACGTTGATAATCTGCAAGGCTCTGCTGGCGATGATATTTTCAGTGGTATCCGGGTAGGTGACAGCATTAAGGGTGGTACTGTTAACCCGGGTGATACAATCAACGGCGGTGATGGCTATGATGCGTTGCGTATCTCTGTGACTGGCCAGTACAGCATGGGTGAAGACAGTGTCGATCTGGTTGGTTCTCTGCGTACAGAGAGTGTGGAAGAGCTGATTATTTCCAACTACGGGCAAAATAGTGATAGCAGCGGCAGTACTTATGTTATGCAGCTGGACGCGACAGATATGCAGGATCTGGAACAGATCGTAGTTGATGCCGGTGGCAGTTGGGGGGTTGCCGCTGGTACTGGCAATCTCGTTTCAGGGATACAGCAGCTGACTGATGTTACATTCAGTAATGATGCCCCCATTCTGTTGCTGCAGTATGCAGCCGGTGTGACGGATGGTGATAATGACAGCATGAAAGTGACGCTGAAGAATCAGGATGCAGCCATTTTGCAGGTTCAGGGGGTTGAGCATCTGACCGTCGAAGCTCAGCTGCAGAAAGGCCTGTTTGCTGCGCCACCACCATTTTTCACCAGAGAGGAAGCAACACCATCACTGAAATCTTTGACCCTGGTAGGTGATCAAGACCTTTATCTGGGCGCCCGGCCGCTGTTTCCAACCTTTTTTGCTGAAGGGGTTGCAACCGTTGATGCTTCAGCACTAGGCGGACGGCTCAGTAGTTATATTCTTGCTGGTTCATTCGGGATGCCTGGTAATTCTGATGCAGGATATGACGTGGCACTAACCCTTACCGGTAGTCAGCAGGACGATATGCTGCTGATAGCAGGCCTGGGTACTGATGATCATATTGATGGCGGTGAAGGGTGGGATTCCCTGTTACTGGATACACTCTTCAGTGATGACGATGATGACTCTGTTTTGTCCGTCTCTCTTGATGATGTGGATGTTCAGAATGTTGAGCAGTTCGGTGTGATGCTGTACGGAGAAGAAACATCGGTAGAGCTTGACTTGAACGCAACTACATTTGATGAATTTGCCATCGTGGCGCAGGGGGCTGACGATGAGCAGGATGTCACTGCTACCAATATCGCTGATGGCACATTAATTTCTATTCTAAGTGCAAACGAGGATGACGGTCTGGCTGATATTGAGCTGTCGCTGGCTGATGCGACAGGAGCAGATGATCAGCTGTCTATCGCTCTTGAAATGTCGTCAATCGGGGATGACCTTTCTGAAGATGTATCTATCGACTCTATAACCGTTGCTGATGTTGAAGTACTGAACCTGTCCTCTGTTGTTGATGAGAATACTGCCCATAAACAATGGGCCTTCTCAGGTGAAGATGTCGAGCTGCAGACGGCAGTACCATCTAATGCAGAGCCAACCGGTGAGATAGATGTAGAAAGCCTGGTGCTTGATAGCGCGCATACTGTCAATATTACGGGTAATGTTGATCTCGATATTGGTGGTGTTACAGCCGCGAAGCTAGCAACGATCAATGCCGCTACTTTCACGGGTGATTTCGCTATTGATCTTGACGGTGGGGATGTGGCGTTGATCTCTGGTAGTGGCAACGACCGGATTAATATGCAATCAAGCCTGACTGCTGCTGATGTCATTGATGGCGGCAGCGAACAGCCTGTTATTAATGTACCAGAGTCAGATAAAGTGCTGGGAGACCTGCTGCTAGCTACTATTGACGGTTTGGGGACCAGTGCGCAAGCCGAAGTGCTGCAGTTGACAGACATTGAAGAGATTGTGCTTGAGCTGGAGAATAGTGCCAGCTACATCGACCTGACAGCAGACACTTCATTGGCGCGGCTGTCGCTGAATGGTGACCAGAATATTACGGTGTCTGGTATTGCAGCACAGGCTGAAACCATACTTTATCAATATCAGGGAACAGTAGACCTTTCTCTGGTAGATGGCATGGCAGCAGATACTCTGAAGATTGGCTTGGATGGTAATGATGATGTAGACGCGGCGCTGGTTGTTGCTGAAACTGTTGAAACACTGGTTGTTGATATGATGGAAGGTGATAATCATATTCTTGACCTGACATCGGCTAAGTCTGAAACTTTGAAGGTAACTGGTGGTGAAGCAGGGTCTGCTCTGAGGCTGACAAATACATCTGAAACATTGTCTGATACCACCACTGTTCTTGACGCGTCCGGCCTGGACAGTTTGTTAGCAGCCAAAACCAGTGATACAGCAACGACAGTAACGCTGAAAGGTGGTGCTATTCATAATGTAACAGGTGGCGCGGGCGATGACGTTTTCACTGTGTCTGCTACAGACACGAATGTGACGTATCAGCTGGACGGTGGTACCGGTACGGATACGCTAAACCTGGGTGTCGGTAGTGCTACTTTCAATACCAGTGCCATTGAAGGGTTTGAGGTCGTTAACCTGCAGGTAGATGCGGGTGCAAATGCCAAGGTGCTTGCAGACCCGGGCGGTGCTGTTAATAGCAACGATATTACTACCTTGACGGTTTCAGGTGGCGACAGTGACTCTACGATCAAGATCGGTGATCATGACTCCAATGTGATCGGTTTGCCTGATAGTAGCGTTGCACAGAATCTAACCGCTATAGATATGAGTGCCTTTGCTGGTGATAGCTTGCTGGTGTTTGGTGGTGGTGCGTTTGGTTCGGGTGAAGATTCCAACCCAAGTGTGCTTGGTGATCAGCTTGAAATAACGGGTGCTGCTGGCACCGACACTGTCGTTGCTGCATATAATGGGAGTGTAGACAAGGCACTGAAGGTTACCGATGTTGAGAATCTGTTCCTGAATTTTGACTGGGGTAGTGATGGCAGTACATCGTCTACTCTGGACGCCTCTTCAATTGTTGGGGTTGAAGTGATTGGTTTGGCTGTGGGCCAGTCACCGACATCTGGTGACTCTGTCACTGTATCAAACCTTGCAGCGGGCGTGCGCGTTGGCTTGGGTTGGGATGATGTTTCTACCGGTGAGTTAACACATGATGAAGCAAACAGCGTGCAGGGCGGCGATGTCGTTGTCGAAGTGCAGTTAGCCAACCATACCGGTACTGCCGATGCGCTGACCGTTGAGGTGAATGATCTCACCTACCCCGGTGCGCCAACGGATGCTACCACTCTGAACGCTGCGGGCATTGAGGCATTAACACTGGATGTGTCTGTTGATAGTGCCGCTGTGTTGGATCTTTCTGGTGTTGCGGCAACCGCAGGCAGTGGTCTGGATATCACGCTGGAGGAAGGCGCTGCAGGTGAAATGTTCAAGATTACAGGTCTGCATGACAGTGTAGCGACACTGGATGCAGGCGCTTTTGCTGGTGGCGTTGTGCTGGAAGGGCGTGGTGCTGGTGTGTTGTCTATGACGACCGGTACAGGTGATGATCAGCTGCTGATGTCTCATAAAGATGATGTATTGGCTGCGGGCAGTGGTGAAAACACGCTGACTGTACAGTACACGGCGGTTGTTGGTGGTATGGCTATTGATCTGAACGCCACGGACGATCAGATTATTACCTTTAACGGTGGTGCTAATACAGCATTGCAGAGCGGTTTCCAGCATGTGGATCTTTCAGGTTATTCAGGCAGTGGCGCAGAAGTTATTGCCCATGCTGATGGCTCTAAGATTAAAGGTACGGCTGAAACCGATAATATTGTGTTGGGCAGTGGCCAGGATACGGTGTCTTTTGCTGCTACGGGTGCCAGCAATGGCCTGGATACCATTACCAACTTTACAGTGGGCTCAGGCAAGGATGTATTGTCTTTTGAAGACTTTATAGATGGTGGGCTCAGTGCTGATACTGTTCGAGATGCAGCTTCTACTTCTAACGTTGATGCTGACGACACGGTCAATCTGTACGATAGTGGCAGCAGCACGTTGTTGACGGCTACAGACATTGCGGGTCTGTTCAAGACTACTGATGCAACAGCTGACAATGTCTTCAAGCTTTCTGATTCAGAGAAGACAGTAATTATTTCTGGTGATGCTGATACAGATGAAACCTGGCAGGTATTTATGGTTGATGCTAGCCTGGATGGTACAAATACTGATGTATCTGAAGGTGACGTTGTGCTGGTGGGGACAGTTTCCGGCGATGTTGATCTGGCAAGCATTGATGTTTCCAATATTTATGCCGGTACGGTTGTGTGATTAGTACTTCTGTAGTCTAATCGGTTATAGCCGCTACCTGACTTCAGGTAGCGGCTATTTTTACCGGTATGGCTCATTTTCTGTATAGTAAATAACATCTCTGATAGATAACACCCTATGGTAGATAGAACAGGCTATATGTCGTTATGTGCAGATGTTCCTGTATATAGCTCAGATGCTTCCATGACATCCTATTGGCACAAGCAAGCAGTTGCTTGTCAAAAAAGCCAGGATATAGAAGGTATTATTTACGCATTAACGAAAGCGCTTGAATTTCAGCCCGATTCTATACCCCTGCGCACTGCGCTTGTTGAATCGCTTTATCTTAAAGGGCGTTTTAATGAGGTGCGTGAGATGTGTAACGTGACGCTCAAACAAGCCCCTGAATCTGCGGTGCTATGGAAGCTTTTAGCGCTAGTGCAGAATGAGAATGGTGAAGCAGACAAGGCTGAGCTTTCTTATCGCAAGGTGTTGGCATTTGATAGCAAAGACTTTCTAGCGCATCATAATATTGCATTACTTGCTTTGGGCCGAAAAGCTGTAGATGAAGCGCTTCTGTACTTTAAGCGTGCATTAGCGCTGGTGTTAGATCAGAAAGAGTTTAACATCAAGATCTCACAGTCTTTGAATACAGGCTTTGATTATCAAGGAGCAGAGTGTTTACTTTGGGAAACGCTGGTTCAATTAGCGTCAGCGGGTGTACACGCATTTGTTATTGCTGGTGCTTTGCTCGGTCTTATCAGAGAAGGTAAGCTGCTACCTTTTGATAAAGATCTGGATATTGCTTTGCCATTTTCTGAGATGAAGCATGCGGTGCAGTGTTTGCAGGGACAAGGCTGGATTTTAAAGCCTCAGGCACTTCCTCTCATTAATCCGGTTGCACTTGTACATAAAAGTACAGGTATCACATTGGACTTGTGTGGTGTTATTCCAGAGAAGGCAACTGGTCTTGTATTGGGTGGCCTCTGGCTTTCGGGTGTGCCAATAGAGTGGTTAAGGGTTACTGAGTATCCATCAGTGGAGCTGGTTTCTGTAAAAAGGCCGGAGGGCGTGGTATGGCAGCTTTCAGAGCCTGAGCGTTGGTTAGAAGCGCTGTATGGGGATTGGAAAACGCCTGATCCTTTTTTTGATAGTGTGATCTGTGCAAATAATCAAAGAGGATTCTCTATTCTCTCAGAGTGTATAGCTTGTAACAGGATGATTACATTATTGCGCGAGGGTAAATATAAAAAGGTGATGCCAATAGCAAGGTATTGTTTTGAAAACTCTGATGATGTGTTGTATAAAAAAGTATTCGACGCATTTGACTGGGGGTAGTGTGTATGTCTACTGAGGTATTTCCGGGCGTTACACTGGTTGTTGGGGTTTTTGATTTATTCCATATTGGTCATTTGCGCTGTCTTCAATATGTGCGGTTCCGCTCAGAGTTATTAATTGTTGCGGTAACATCAGACTCTATTTGTCACTCCTTAAAGCAAAAAAAAACCTGTATTCAAGAAGACGATAGAATGGAGATTCTGCGTGGGCTTGGTTGGATTGATGATGTTTTTCTTCAGCCCAGCTCTCTGGCGGATACTAAGCGCGCGGCGTCATGGCTTGCCTCCAGGCAAGTAAGACGCGTTGTTTTAGGGGATGACTGGCAATATACAGCCCAGCATAAAAAAATTTTGACCGTTTTAGAACCGATTGGTATTGAATTGGACTTTGTGCCTCGGACAGCTGGTGTTTCTACAACAGCCCTGATTGAAAAAATAAAGTGCAGTTAATATGTTCCATGTCAGGGCCTTATGTCTCTTGGTGCTTAATGTAGCCGAATCGAGAGAATAGAACTCTGGAACAAGGTTTCTCTGTCATTGTTCGGCCATGAAGATACTTTCTATTGTCAAATATTAACATATCACCGGTTTTCCAGCGGTGTTTATAAGATAATTTGTCGTGGAGTGTAATTAAGGTGTTTATTGTGTGGTTATCAATGTTATCACCAGAGCCATAATATATGTTATTGCTAGTATTTGTATAAAAAGGCTTTCCAATATAGTCAGGGTGATTTTGTGCTGGTAAGTGCGCCAGTATGCCGTTGCTAAAGCCAATGCTGCCGTCGAGTGCTTTACTTACAGCATCATTTCTCTGCTGAATTTTTACTGACTGGTTCTGTATTTCATAGGTAGTAGATTTACTTTTCTGTAAAACTATTTCTAGCTCTTCTATGGTTTGGACATTAAACTCTGCCTGCCATCGTTCTTTTTGCCATAAGTATTCATAAATAATGCCCTCTTCTTGAAAGCGTTGTCGTAAGTGGCAAGGCATTTCTTCTAGCATTTTTGTGCTGTTAACAAGAGTTGTTTCTCCACCATTTTGCTTTGGTGCAGTGATACATACAAAAAAGCATAAGTCTGGTGTGGGTTTAGGAAGATAAGCTCCTTCAGTATGGCCAGATAGTATCAGATTGTTTCTGAATACCTCTGTTGTATGTTTATCTTTGCTGCTTACCATTTTATCCTTGCGTGTTGCAGGTAAATGAAAGCTTTCACAAGCTTGCACACTGATTTTCTCAAAAAAATCTATGCTATCATTACCACCCTTAATCAAAATAACTGGATTATCTTTTTTGAAAATAGAGTGAGTAATGGCTGGTATTTCACGTTCAGTATAAGAATTAATTTTCATTAGTTTGTTCTACCTTTGATATAAAGCGATGAAAGGCTTCGAAGAAATGAGTTTTTTCTCCAATTCGGTTTGTCTGTGATTAGCTGTATATCAGGAAGCTGCTGCTGAAGAGCATCAAAAGCAATGATAGCTTGATTTCGTGCTAGTGTTTTGCCAATGCAATGATGTTGGCCGATGCCAAAAGCAAGGTGTTTATTGGGTGTTCGAGATATATTAAATGTACCTGCATCTGTGAAAATACTTTCGTCTCTATTGGCTGCACCAATAATAGCACCTATATGCTGGCCGGGGCTAATAGAGTAACCATTCACAGAAAAGCTCTCTTTTGCAACCCTGAAACTGCTACGTTGCTCTGGACTTTCATATCTAAGCATCTCTTCGACAGCAGAAGATGATAATGATGGGTTGTTTTTTAGCTTTTCCCACTCTGTTGAGTGAGTGAGGAGTAACCAGAGCCCGCTACCAAGTAAACTGACGGTAGTTTCATGACCTGCAAATAGTAAAAGGCCGATCATCGCAATCAGTTCGTCTTTTGTGATCTCACCAGATTTCTGAGTCGTAATAAGAAAAGATAGCATTGACCCATCATCAATATGACTGTGGTTGTTAATTAAACGATTGATGTAGTCAATAAAAATTTTTAAGGCTTCTACTGACTTTTTCTGTGAGTCAGGGCACTGGATTGTAGAGTCAAAAAGATCACAAAATATAATAGAGAGTCTCCGGATTTCTGGTATGTCTTCTGTTGGAAACCCTACTATTCTTGAAATGGTTAATAAAGGAAGAGGTTCAGCAAAATCTGTCATAAAATCAAACATGTCTTTGGGTTTGATTTCATTAATCAGCTCTAAAGTTGTTTCTTTTATGAGCGGTGTATAAGATTGTAGGCTTTTTGCGGAGAAGTAATGTGCAACCAGACGTCGTAAAAATAGATGCCTTTTTCCATCCTGATTGAGCATATGTAGATCAAATGGTGTTTGAGCTTTGCTTGGGCGATAAGGTCGAATCTGCTTTGAAACAGTCGTTGTTTGCTTAAAAATACTAAGGCAATCATCATAACGGCTGAATAGCCAGATACCTCCTTCTGTACCTTTGCTATATGGAAGGAATGCGGGAGACTCTTTCTTTCTCATCTCTGCATAAGCTGGATATGGGTTATCTATAAGATCTAAGTGTAGTAAATTCATTTCTATTCCCTGGTTCAAGTTAATAATACAATCAGGATAAAAATCCCTTCAGTCTTGCTTCGAAGCACCCGCCGGTTTTATCTGTTATGGTATAACTGGCTAGGCAGTACAGGTTCTGGTTGCGTTTCTTTATTTTTTCAATATCCATGTTTATAAGGATAGAGCTAGCATCACGGATTGGAGATTTTATTTTAGTACTGCTCTCTACCATCCAGCCTTCCTGTTTTTTTTCTGTCATGCCAGCCCAATTATGAGCGTATATAATCATCAGCTGTGACAAAAATTCTAGTGTTGAGAATATGGTTAGATGAAAGCCGTTGCTATCAGTGTCAGATATATACTTAGATGTCATAGATACCTGTGCAGTCAGCTTTTTTCCATCAATTAAAATATCATCTATCTGCCATGACTCATGCTTACGCCCGTACTGGAGGTAGTCAGATGATAGCTTGGTAATCTCTTCGTGGGACAAGCGCATAGGTGTATTTTGAGTGTTCATAGTATGCCTGATATAAGTTATATGCTTAGTCTGTTCGCGAGGGTTTCTATTTTTTTATACAGCTCTTCTGGGGCTAATGGAGCTGCATTTTGGTCGGGCCATGCCTTGCTCATAGAAGTGCTTATTGTAACTTCTTGGCTAAATTGAGCAATGTATTTGTATGCTGGTAGTATATCATCAGCTATTTTGCTTGCAGCCGTTTCTGTGTCAGATACAAAGCATAGGTCAACCTTATCAAAAGCAAGGTCCACAGGAGGATGCTTTGTATCTTCAATGATAATTATAGCAATGTTTACAGATGGGTCCGTAGCTATCGCGAGCATATGCTTGAAAAAGCTGTTTTTGGTGCAAGATACTTCTTGGTCATTGATCCATAGTGAGTTTGTTGATGCAATGCCTGGATTGTAACCTGAATTTTTAAGGCTTGATAAGAGTTGTTTGAACCATGGTTTTTGTAGTATGTCGCCCAGCAGGCAGATAATGGGTATCCGACCGGTATCAGGGACTATTTTTTGTAGCAAATAGGCTGGCAAGTGGGGGTAAAGTTGTGGCTGAGCATTTACTTCGCATATTGAAGCACCGCTCTGTATCCAGGATGTTTTAATATCTGGGATAAGTAGGTCAATACCAGCCAGATCCAGTCGTAACAGACGAGCCACTCTGATGGCTAAATCTATATTATCTGGATGTACCTGTTCTATAGGTATTGGTACTGGTGTGCCGCCGCTGGATACGTTTGCAGCACGACGTAAGCGTACGAAGCAGCCATTCTTTGGTATCGTTTCAAGGGTCATTCCTTGTTCCTTTATCAGGCTAAGGGCCTCTTTATTCAGTTCTATTGTGCAAAGCAGAGTACTACCACCTTGTGCCCCTCGTTCTGGATCTTGGTTCAGTGTGCTCAGAAGTTCCTTTATAGTCATCTTGCCGTTGCCGAAAACTCCGCCTGGGATTCGATGTGTAACCCAGAACACTTCGCCTTGAAAAACCTGAATTCTATAATCCTCCCCGGTGAAATGTTTTTCTACAAGTATTGGGGAGGGTAGTTGTGAGGTTTCATCATAGGCTTCACTTACTTGTTCAGGTGTATGCAATCCAGGAAAGACGCCGCGGCCCCCGTCAAGGTTTGATGGTTTTACAACAACTGGATAGCCTAGAGAGCTGGCTGCTTTTAGTGCCTGATTTTTATTTTTTACCAGCTGGTTTTTTGATACAGGAATTCCAAGGCTATCGAGTACAGCTGATGCTGCATGCTTGTCTCTAACCAGAGCGCCTGCAAGCACGGGGGTTTTATCGGTAAAGGAGCTGTCTAGCCAGCGCGCTTTGTGGCCCCAGCCAAATTGAAATGTATTTTGTCCTACCTTTCTCCATGGAATATCCGCTTTGTGAGCTGCGGTAATAAATCGCTGTGAGTTAACCCCTGTTGGGGCATATGGTTTTATTTTATTAATAATTTTTTCTAACTTCGGGAGTGATTCTGTATGATCAGATGATGAACCTTTTAGTATTTTATTGATTAGTATAATAGATTCTGTTATTGCGATCAAAGCAGGTGCTGGATTGCTATCAAGTGTGGGAATTGAGAGTGTAACCTGCTTTTGAAGGGGTGATGCTTTTAAAAGACGCATAGGTGATAGTACAGGAAACCCGGCTTGGCTCATAAGTGCCAAGGTGTAATAGGCTATTCGAGATAATAATGGGTTTTTAGATATTTCAGGGCTGGCTCTCAGATTTTCTGGCTTTTTCAGAGCTTTATTAACCATGCTATCAAATTTTGATAGCAATGATTTTTTTATATGATGGCTCTTGATCTCGATAGTAAAAACCACTTGGGGTTGTGTCGTATGGGGTGTGTAGCCAGCGATTGCTCTATAATCAATTAGAGTTACGGTATCATGCTCTTGGCTGTTATCTGTCATATTGTTGGCCAGTATTTTGTTGTGATTAATGAGGGGTATTCTAATGCTTTGTTCTTTTGGGTACAAATTTATTTTATGCTTATTTTGGCGAGTCTTTTAATAAAAAAGGTAGTATGTTGTATATAAAGTTATCTATTTGAAAATTCTGTTTTAAGGTGCTGGCTTTTTTCTGGGGTGAGAGTAATAAGTTTCAAAGTGAATAGGGTGTATTTTTACGAGATGATGGTAGTGTTGGTTATTTGGTGAGCTACGGTTTTTTATGTTGAAGCTTTGGAGGACTGGTTTCCAAGAGAGTATACTGTTATAGAGAAAATGAATGTGTGTTTACTTTTTGTGTTGATTGTTATTTGTTGACCAAGCCTTCCCGGCTTGGTCAACCCTAAATCAGACAAAGAGAAAGGCATCAAAGCCGATTGCTTGTTCAAAGCTGTCTTCACTGAAAATCAGTGCGCTACTATCAACAGCATTAGATATCGTGGTAGAGTTTAATGTTCCGTTATTATTAAATGTAATAATAACGTCTGCGCCATTGTTGCTGAAATTATAATCCCCACTAGATGCATTAGAAGCTGTAATAGTGTCACCTTGTGAGAAGTTGTTAATAATAGTGGTGCCTGCAACGTTCGCATCGTCCGTAAACTGGATGTTACCAGATCCTGCATCCAGTGTGGCGGGAACTTCAGGCGTGCCAACATCAAGAAGCTGGCTATGTGTGTTTGAAAGGTTAATATCAGTAGGTGTCGATGTGATTAACTGTTCACCAAGTACAATGCCGCCAATAGTTGTATCAATTTTAAGTTCAAGGGCGCCATTATTGAATTCAATATTGGTGGCCTGTGGTGTTGTCCCCAAGGTAATAGTATTACCATTCTGGTGTGTAAGATAAACAGTAGCACCGCTGTTGTGAACGGTGTAATCGCTAGCTGACCCTGATATTTTCAGTGTGTCGCCATTACTGAAACTACTGAATGTAACATTCGCTCCAGGTTCGACGATAACTGTTTCAACAGCTGAAGAGCCATAGACAGTATTAGAGCTGTTGGTGCTGGCTGGTACTGTCCAAGTGCTGTCACCCGGAGACAGGATGAGAATAGACATGTCTTCTTCCTCTGATTTTGCTTTAATTTCCCTTGAAGGCTGCCAATTTTTTGCGCGGTGGCTGGTATGGATGAGCCTCTGGTGGCTGAAAGACTAGCGTTGTTAAGTGGTGTGCGTCAATTGATTAAAGATGTCGTGTACCGAAAGGCTTGCTGTCATGATGATGGTACGTCACTATGTAACGATGTCTGGTTACCTGGTTGAGGCTTAGGCAGCCAGTGTGATGACGAAAAAATATAGGATGTGTTTGCATGGCAATCTTGATTCTGAATCAGCCTGATGAGCATTGGGTAATACCTGCTACTAGTGGCTCAACAACAGTATATGGCACCGCATATTCCGATACTATTACTGTTTCTTCTGGTGTAACTGTCAGCCTTTTGGCATTCGGGGCGAATGACACTGTTATTTTGCAAGGAGATAGTGCTGAGTATAGTGTGAAAAACTCAGGTTCAACCGTATATCTGACACATGCAGATGGTACAACAGTAAGCTTGGCTGCTGGTCTCAGTGCAACAAATATTAATTTTGCTGATGCGACTGCACAGTTGAGCATTGATGCCAGTGTTGGTGCAATAAAACTTGATGAGCAAATAGTTACCTCCGATGTGATGCCTGTCACTTTACAGGAGCAATCTGGTGTTGTTACTCCTGCTCCAGTTCATAGTACTCCTATACAATCAACACCTGCAGTGACGAGTGATGGTGGTAACATCAGTTCTGAAAACCTTACTTCAACTGGTTATCAATATGCCAACGAAACTATTACGGACTCCCTGTTAGGCGGCTCCATGTGGGGTAAAGGCGTCGGTCAGGGTGTTGCGTTGACATATAGTTTCCCCGCAGCAGGTGCAACCTGGGAAGCAGACTACAGCCAGGAAAATGAGTTTGGAAATGGTTTCCAGGCGTTGAATGCAACGCACCAACAGGGGGTTCGTGACGCATTATCTTCTTGGGCAGAGGTTGCCAATATTACCTTTACCGAAGTTTCAGAGTCAGCAAGCCAGGTGGGTGATCTACGGTTTGGCTTCTCGGCAGATGTAACCGGTCAGACGGCTGCCTGGGCCTACGCACCGCATGGTTTTGCTTCTAATCCGGCAGGTGCTTCTGCTGATGTGTGGATTAACCCTCAAAGTTACAGTGACACCGGCTGGAATAAAGGGACAGACAATTACCATACTCTGATTCATGAAGTTGGCCATGGGCTGGGGCTTAAGCATAGTTTCTGGGATGCCGGTGGTGACAATGGCAATGGCACGGTACTGACGGGTGATCAGGAAAGCATGAAGTACACCATTATGTCTTATAGCGGCCATGCTGATATGGGGAATGTGTATACAGATAATGGTGATGGTACTTATAACTACAAGCCTGTATCGCCTGCAACGCCTTTGTTGTACGACATTAAAGCGATGCAGTATATGTACGGTGCTAACTATGCTACCCGTACCGGTGATGATACCTACAGTTACTCAGCTTCTAACCCGTTTATTGAAGCGATCTGGGATGCTGGTGGTAACGATACCATTGATGCCTCTAATCAGACCTACGGCGTAACCATCAAGCTGACTGCCGGTGAACTGAGCTCTGTCGGCACCCGTTATCAGGACTTCCAGGTGCCTTCTGCAGCCCAGGAAAACCTGGCCATCGCCTACGGTGTCGAGATTGAAAACGCTATCGGCTCTGCTAATGGTGATACGCTGATTGGTAATGCGCTGAATAACCATCTGACCGGTGGTAAAGGTAACGATATGCTGCACGGTGGTGCAGGTATTGATACCGCTATCTTTAGTGGCAACCGTGCTGACTATCAGATACTGACAGATACAGGTTCTGGCCTGGGGACAGAAGTTATCGGTGCTGATGGCGCTGACCAGTTGGCCGATATTGAATTTGTCCAGTTTAGTGATCAGACAGTAGAGCTGGCGCTGCTAAGCTGATTCCTCAGTCCTGTCGGGCTGGGGTCATCTGCTGTGTAAGTACAGAACAGAATAAGTACACAGAACCCGTATCACTGTAGTGGTGATGCGGGTTTTGTATTTGAAGTATCATGGGCTGAAGCCATGCAGCTTAAAGCCATGCACCTTAAAGCCATGCACCTTAAAGCCATGTGCTTCAGTCAGTGGAGGTTGTTTCTGGATGAGCCTGATTTTAACCCCTTTGCATAAAGCCGTTTCATCGCTTGAGTTGGCGCTTGCCCAGCCAAAGAATGAATTTATTCGTGATGCGGTGATTCAGCGCTTCGAGTATACCTATGAGCTGTGCTGGAAGATGATGCGCCGTCGCCTGATAGAAGATCATGGCCAGTCTGAAGTCGCTTTGCTGTCACGCCGTGAGCTGTTTCGTATGGCTGCTGACTACCAGCTGATAACAGATAGCATCAGCTGGATGCTTTACCATAAAGCCCGCAATGAAACCTCGCACCTGTATGACGAAAGCAAAGCCGAGGAGGTTTATCTGGTTGCTGTGGACTTTCTAACAGATGCCCGATTGTTGCAGGCGCAGCTGGAACGCAGGAATGAATATTGATCTTACCGATGCCCAGCAACAGCAGATTATGCAGGTGCTGACCGATACTCTGGGCCCAGGTATCAGAGTCTATGTTTTTGGTTCTCGGGCGCGTGGTGATGCCCGTCCATTCTCTGATCTCGACCTGCTACTGGATGCGAACAACAGCATTGCCTATCGCGACCTGGCGCTGACCAGTGAACTGCTTGCTGATTCGGACCTGCCTTTTGCTGTTGATGTGAGTGATAACAGTCGTCTTTCCGATGTGTTTCGTCGCAGGATTGAAGCTGATATAGCCCCGATAGGCGTAACCTGAAAACAGCGCGAACGGTCGGTGTGAGGCGGGGCCGCCAGAAAACAAGACCAGAAAACAAGAAAAGGGGCTGGCATGGTTTTCCCCCTGACTATTACTGGCAGGTACGCGCCTTTCAGATGCTGGTTAGCCCCATCGACCCATTGCATTCCTGCGCGCCCTGTAGTCCTATAGCAAGGTGTCTTTTCAGGCACGTAATTATTTAAACCAGTTACAAGCGAGTACCCGGTTTTACAGTGGGCGCTGTTGCTGATGGTGTTATCGCTATCAGTGGATTGTTGCCAGCCGTACTGTAACCACCCGGTGTCAGGAAAGGAGACGCCGCACGACGACGTTTACGCTTATCTGAGTATAACAAGCGCTACCGAAGGGTGTCGTTACCACCCCACGGCAGCTAACCAAAACCGACTTCCAAGGAGTCAATTATGGCTACGCATATTGTACGTCAGGCTAACCCCTGTTCAATAGTTTTTCCTTTTACTTTCATGCACTTACGAGTGTTTCGTTTGCCTGTGCCCGTCTTTCGGTACCCCGCTGCGAGAAGCAGGCAAAAGCGGAGCGTTCGCGCTGTTCTCTGCATCCTTTCGCGGGTTATTCCGCAGTGTAAAGCGCAGCCTGTGGGCTGTATTCCCTCCATACAATACCCAACGCTGCCGGTGCAGGCAGGGCTAGCGGCTTAGCTGTCAACTGACGGTTTGCTGTAGTCCTTTGCAGGCCAGTTGCGGGCGTATGTGCGGCGGCTGAATTGTCAGCAGTTGTCGCTGGGCCCGGCAAGGTGTCGGTCTGTGTTTTGTGCAGCGAAGCAACGCAAGAAATGTACAAGGAAGAAAATCATGTTGTTGATCACCGCCTATCAGAGTGAAACCACCACCATCTCTACACCCACAGGCGATGTGCTTTCTGTGGCCGTATTGGGCTACAGTCAGAATCAGTTCTCACTGGGCATCAATGCGCCGCAGGAATACATTATTCTGCGCCATAAACTGCGTGAGCGAATTATCAAAGCGATCCAGCACAGTCCGGTGTTTTTTGTCACCAGTGCGAGCCATCACAGCTGGGTTATCGCGGCGAAAACCGATGCTCATGCATTGCAGTGTTATCAACAGAAAAACCCTGGTTGTAAAGGCGTTGAAGTCCAGTGGGTTGAAAAACCGCAGTACGAAAGCTGGTTTGAACGGTTAGTTAGTGTCTGGCCTGCGCACTCTGGCTTGCCCGTGGCGGTAAAACTGGTTTGATGGTATGCCACCGGGGCGGCGCTTTGTCCTGCCTCTGCCTGAACAGGGTGCAGGTAGCGTTATACTGATTAATGATTTGCAGCCAGATTTGCCAGCTAATGTAATCTATCCTCGCTGTGCCAGCACCACCTTGATCGCTGGCCAGCGCTGGTTAATCTGTTGCTGTAAGGCCTGTCGGGCTTTCAGTTCGCCATGTACCAGGGTAATTTGCTGCGGTGGTTGCTCCATCTGGCGGATATAGCGCAGCAGGTCTTTCTGGTCTGCATGGGCTGAGTAACCGCTCAGGGTTTCAATACCGGCGCGAATCGTTATGCGCTGGCCGTCCAGTTCTACCCAGCCTTGATGAGGGCCATGTTGCTGAATAATGCGGCCCGGCGTTCCCAGTGCCTGATAGCCAACAAACAGTACATTATGGCGCGGGTTGCCCAGCATCGCTTTCAGGTAGTTGATAATGCGACCGCCACTGCACATGCCTGATGCGGCAATAACGACCGCTGGGCGGTGGTTGTCGGCCAGATAGCGTACGGTCTGGCGGTGGCTGTGATGATCGCTGATGGTGGTGAGGTTATCAAAACAGAGTGGCTTTCGGCCCCGTTTCAGGCGTTGCTGTGCTTCGGCATTCCAGAACGGTTTCATCGTTCGATAGAGCTGTGTGAAGCGTTCCGCCAGAGGTGAGTCCAGAATCACTTCCAGACGGCTCAGATCACCGCCAGTGCGGCGTTGGCTGGTGATTATGTCTTCCAGTTCATACAGGAGTTCCTGGGTGCGTCCCAGGCTGAAGGCTGGAATCAGCACGCTGCCACCATCTATTAATGCACGTTGTAGCGCCTGTTTCAGCAGGTTGCGGCGTTGTCTGCGGCGCTGGTGAAAGCGATTGCCGTAGGTGCTTTCCAGAATCAGATGGTCACAGTGTGGTGGTGGTACGGGTGGGCACAATAGCGGGGAGTGGGGTGCGCCGAGATCACCAGAGAACAGGGTTGCCGGGCCATTGTTTTGTTGTAGCAGTACCTGAGCTGAGCCCAGAATATGGCCGGCTGGCAACAGTGTTAGTTGCAGGCCTGGCCAGAGTGTTGTTGCGGTATGGTAGGCCAATGGGCACAGCTGCTGGTGCAACTGTTGTATAACGCTATCAATCAGGCGGGGTTTGCGGGTAAAGCCTTGTGCCAGCGCATCCTCCATAACCGCAGGCAGTAATGCTGCTGATGGCTGGCTACAGAAAATGGGGCCGCGATAGCCTGCCGCCATCAGCCAGGGCAGGCGGCCGATGTGATCAATATGAACATGGGTGATCACCAGTGCCTGTAACCCGACCAGACTGGCCGGGGGAAACTTCAGCGCCTGCAATAATGGTTGTTTATCCGGGTTGATGCGTTGTTCGTCACGCCCCTGAAACAGCCCGCAATCAATCATGACATTCTGATTGTCTGGGCCAGTATACAGCTGGTGGCAGGAGCCGGTTACGCCGTCTGCACCGCCATGGTGGAGAAGTTCCGGCAGCGTTGAGGTGCTGGAAAAGTGCTGAAGTCTGCTGTTTGAGCGATCACTGTCGTTGTACTCTGCTGGCATGGTTGCCTCCCTGTATCTGTTCTGGTGCTCAGCCCTGACATCCTGTCTGAATATGCAGCTGTGTGACCCTTATCACATAAATTCCTTGCCGTACACAATCAGGTGATTATTTTTGCCCCTGTTGAGCGCTTTTTGCCCAGTAATGCTGTTTATACCTTTCTGCCAGCGGGTATACTCGCTGCATCTGTCAGTAATGATGCGCATTGCTGGCTTCTCGAACTTTGGTATGGAGATGTTTGAAGGATGAGTAATCGTCTGGTGGACGCGTCCGATGATCTGCGGGTCAATTCGCTGCTCAGTGGCGCAAAGTGGGGCGAAGGTGCTGCGGGTGAGGCTGCTCAGATCAGTTACAGTTTTCCGGCAGGCACTGCGTACTGGAAGTATACCGATGAGGTAAATGCGGGCTGGTACGGCTTGTCGACTTCACAACGACAGGCGTTTGAAGCGGCACTGCAAGGGTGGACTGAGGTTGCTGGCCTCACTATGACCCGTGTAACCGACGATATTACCTATGGTGATATCCGTGTCGGCTACAGCTACAAGGTTGCTGACAATGTCAGTGGTTATGCTTATCTGCCTGGTAGTGGCGCTGTTGATGCTGAGGGTGTGATCACGCCGGATGCACAGGCTGGTGACATCTGGTTGAACCCATCACTGACAGAGCTGAGTACAGGGAGTCATGGTTACTACACCCTGATGCATGAAATTGGCCATGCATTGGGTCTCAAGCATAGCTTTGAGGTAGAGGGCTCATTCCCGGCGCTGGAAGCATTGCGTGATAACACCCGTTATACCGTCATGTCCTATACCGACAGCACCGCTGCAGGGTACCGCTTTGTCAGTCTGGGCGATGGCAGTTATCAGGCGACGGTGATCAAGCCAAAAACGCCAATGCTGTACGACATACTGGCGATTCAGCATCTATATGGGGCTAATACTGATACCCGTTCCGATGATACCACTTACACCTTTGCAACCCGTGCAGAGATGATGACCATCTGGGATGGCGGGGGTACTGATACCATTGACCTGTCTAACCAGCTGATTGCAGCCAATCTGAACCTGCAGGCGGGTACATTCAGTGATATTGGCCAGCGGCAGTTAAATTTCGGTGGTACGCTTGAGCTGGCCGATGACAATATTGCCATTGCCTATGGCGTAGAAATAGAGAATGCCATTGGTACCTTGTACAGCGATACGCTGACAGGAAATGCGCTGGATAACAGACTGACCGGGGGTACAGGTAACGATACTCTGGATGGTGGTGACGGTGACGATACCGCTGTATTTGCCGGTAATCGGGCTGACTATGCCTTCCGTAAGGATGGAAGTGCTCTGATTGTCGAGGGCGCTGATGGTCGTGACCATCTGACTTCTATTGAAAATCTGGTGTTTGACGATCAGACCGTTGCTGCGGCTGATCTTACCGTTATTGATGGCAGCCCGGTTGCTGCGGTGCCTACCAGCAAAGCTGAAGTTGACCACACACCAACAGAAGGACAGACTGCTTATTTTCTGCTGGAACTGAGCTCTGCGCTATCAACTTCAGCCAGTGTCAGCTATAGCACCCGTGATGGTACCGCTGAAGCGGGTAAGGATTATGTGGCTACCTCGGGTACGGCTACATTACAGCCTGGGCAGACATTTGTCACGATTGCGGTTGAGCTGCTGGATGACGGCGTGGTTGAGGCTAATGAATACTTTGAGCTGGCTGTGCGTAACCCCGTTGGCGGCACTTTCCCGGCGGGTGAAATTGAACTGGTGGCACAGCGTATTATCATTGATAACGATGCCTGAGCAGGCTTGAAGCAGAGTTGTATTGCTGTAAGCGTTGCATTGCTACAAGGTGTGCATTGCTACAAGGTGTGTATAGCTGCAAGATGTGTATAGCTATATCAGGGCGATCAAGCGGTGTTACTGGGCTAAGGCGTCGCCAGGCAAAGCGTCGTTGTCTGTAATGCTATGCAGTGCGGTCAGTATCTGGCCGCTTGCCAGCCACTGCTGGCTTGGGTCGCTCAGTTTGAGCCAGAATGCTTCATCCGTTTCTATATTACGATCTCCCAGAATTTCAACCGCAATGCTGATACTGGTCTGTCCCGGTTGCAGGGTTACCCAGCCACTGCTGGCAATATAATCCTCTCCTGCGCGGGCGCTGCCATCCAGTGTTTCATACCAGAGTGTGATCGGTACGGATTGCGGTTGGGAAACGCTCAGCAGAAAATGATTAATAATGCTGCCGTAGTCGGGTTCTGGCAGTTGGGTGATCACTGAGGCTGCGGTTTGCGGTGGTTGATAAACAGGGTTGCCCTGAGTGATGTAATCAATCCAGCTGCGATAGGCTGCAATGTTACTGTCGGCACCACTTTCGCCGGGGCTGGATGGATGGTTCGGGTCGCTGTCATATTTACTGTCAGCCACAACATAGCTGGCGATACCGGCGACCTGCCCGTTAACCAGTGCCGGGCCGCCAGAATCCCCAGCCAGTGCTAGTGTTTCATGGCTGGTGGGTTGGGCGTTGCTCTGGCTATCTGGTAACTGTCCCAGCATGTTTTGCGCCTGACTGCCATTATCATAGTCGTAGAGTAGTTGGCTCCCGTCTGGAATATCACGCTGATAGAGTGTGTTTAATACGGTTCCGGGGCTGTCCCACTGGTTGGTACCGATATGCTGGGGGTTATTAAAGCCATTGCCAAAACCTACTCTGACGAAGGCCTCCCCCAGTGGTGTTGGGCCCTGGTAGAGGTTCAGTCCTGCTATTTCTGTAATCGGTGTTGCCAGCTCAAGAAGAGCAATGTCATTGTTGTAGTTATCTGCATCCCATTCCGGATGAATATAGACGGTACTGATATCGGGCAGTGTAGCCAGGTCCTGACTGCGCAGGCGCAGATCATCGGGGTTACTTACGCCGCTGACCAGGTGCGCTGCCGTCAGTAAATAACGGCCCCCCGCCAGTAAAACAGCCGAGCCAGTGCTGATGCCGCTGTTGTTATCAGCATGATTGATGAGTAGCTGAAAAACCGCCGGGTAATGTGTATCGGGAGTGGTCATAGTGAGGGCTCGCTGCCGGTTGTTCTAGCCTGTGCTTATGCACAGATGTCATGCACAGGTTCAGATGTCAGCTTTGGCACTGGTTTCGATTTGTGCACAGCCCCGTCGCTTGTGCAGCGATCAGTCGCTTGCGCAGAGATCAGTCGCTTGCGCAGAGCTCAGCAATCCAGAATCATCTCTTCCATTGCGGCTGGGTCTGCAATGGTGATCTTTTTGCCGTCTTTTCGAATCAACCCCTGGCCAATCAGCTGGCTGAGAGTACGCGATACGGTTTCGCGTGTGGTGTTGGTCATCATCGCCATTTCGCTTTGTGTTGGCGGCTTTTCAATGATCAGTTGGCCATCAACAGGCCGTGCATATTTCATCAACAGAATATTGACCCGGTTTGGGGCGCTGGTATTGCCAAGCATCACCATGTGTTCATTATTCATGCGGATGATGTTGGACAGCTGTTTCAGCAGTTTCTCTGAAACGCTGGGCTCTGAGTACATCAGAGTGCGTGCATGCTGCTTTGGTAGAATGGCTACGGTAGCTTTCTCTGTAGCCAGAATAGATGCCGAGCGTGGTTTGCCGTCAATCAGGGCCAATTCGCCAAAGTGAGAGCCTGATTCAATAAAAATAAAGCCGACCTCGCGCCCGCCAGGTGAGTAGTCCACGACTTTCAGGCGACCACTGAGCAGAAAAAATAACTCAGAGGAAGGCTGCCCTTTCTGTACCACGACTTCGTTGCGCTTATAGGTTCTGACCAGCATCTGGCTAAGCAGTTGTTGCTTTTGGGTCAGGTCCAGATCGCTTAGCAATGCTACGTTTTCAATGTCCCTGAGGGTCAGCGTCATAGTGTCTATTCCACATTTATTGCAGAGCCGGTTTTATAGTGCCGGTTTTTGCTGAGCCAGCTTTCTGTTGAGCTGGTTATATCCGGGGCTGGTTGGCACCAGGTAACCCAGGATAGCGATGGTGAGTGTAGGGTAACGGTGATTGAACACAAGCTCTTTAATGCCAGTGCTGGCTTTTCCAGGCCTGCATCTGTTGGCTTGTATTAATGAATGCCGTTCCTGTGGCGTATGTTAACGTATTTCCTGACTGCTATCTGTAACAGCGGGTATCAGTTGGCACTAAAACTGTTGTTTTCATTATGCGGGGTACTACCACCCTGCGCTATATCATCGGTTGTATCGGGTGCGTTGGTTGTTCCGGTACGTTGATGGTAGAGTGGCGAACCGTTCACTACCAGTCAAAGCTGGTACAAATTCTTAATCAACACTGAAGTGATGCCCCTGGATGCTTATCCCTGTAATCATGACCGGTGGTTCCGGTACCCGTCTCTGGCCGCTGTCGCGTAAACAGTTTCCCAAACAGTTTCTTGATCTGACCTCTGAATACAGCATGTTGCAGGAAACCCTGCGCCGCCTGGAGGGGCTGGAATGTGCTGCGCCATTGTTGCTGGCTAATGAAGGGCACCGTTTCCTGGTGGCTGAACAGGTGCGCCAGGCCGGGTTTATTGGTAGTCGTATTATTCTGGAGCCATTCGGGCGCAATACTGCGCCTGCACTGGCTGTGGCAGCACTGCTGGAAGCGCAGCGCAACCCTGAACACCAGCTGCTGGTACTGGCGTCAGACCATGTTATTGAAGATGTTCCGGCATTTCAGGCAGCCGTTACACAGGCCTCGCAACTGGCTGTACTAGGGCGACTGGTAACGTTTGGCATTGTGCCAGATGCGCCAGAAACGGGGTATGGTTATATTCGCCGGGGGGCGTTGATCAGCGGTGAGGCCTTGTCTGCCTGCAACGAGGCGTCTTTAGAACTGGGCTACCAGGTAGCGGAGTTTGTTGAAAAGCCTGATCTGGAAACCGCCCGTCGCTATGTTGAGAGCGGTGAATTCTACTGGAATTCCGGTATGTTTCTGTTTCAGGCTGGGGCATTCTTACAGGAGCTGGAACGTCATGCACCAGAGCTGCTGGCCTGCTGCCGTGAGGTGGTGTCAACGCTGGAATCAGATGCAGATTTTGACCGTATAGCCAGTGAGGCTTTTGCCCGTTGTGAAGATATTTCAGTCGATTATGCAGTTATGGAACATACGTCACTGGCGGCGGTGGTACCGTTACAGGCTGGCTGGAATGACGTTGGCAGCTGGTCTGCGCTGTGGCAGTTGTCGCAGAAAGATGATGATGGTAATGCCCTGAAAGGGGATGTTATTGCAGAGCAGAGCCGTAACTGTCTGGTAACGGCTGAGCACCGGCTGGTGGCAACGGTGGGTGTTGATGACCTGGTGGTAGTTGAAACCAAAGATGCCGTGATGGTTGTACATCGGGACCGGGTACAGGACGTTAAAACTGTTGTAAAACGGTTGAAAGATGCACAGCGTACAGAAGCAGACAGTAACCGGCAGGTTTACCGTCCCTGGGGGCATTACGACGCTATTGACGGTGGTGAGCGTTACCAGGTGAAGCGGATTTTTGTGGAACCGGGCGCGCGCCTGTCATTGCAGATGCATCACCACCGTGCTGAGCATTGGGTGGTGGTGTCAGGTACCGCAAAGGTTGTTTGTAATGATAAAGAAATTCTGCTGACCGAAAACCAGTCAACCTATATCCCGGTTGGTGCTGTTCATTCGTTAGAAAATCCTGGCAAAATCCCGCTGGAGCTGATTGAAGTGCAGTCGGGTGCTTACCTGGGTGAAGACGATATTGTGCGCTTTGATGATCTTTACGGACGTTGCCAGAGCTGATGCCTGAGTCTGTGCAGATTGCTGCTGGTGCTGGCGGGATTATCACGCCGATGGAGTGGTTGCTGGCGCTGCTGGGTGGCTGGTTACTGACCGGCGCTGTGCGTCACTATGCGTTGCAGCGCCAGGTGCTGGATATGCCTTGTGAACGTAGCTCCCATACGGTGCCTACGCCCCGTGGTGGTGGCCTGTCGTTTGTGCTGTTACTGCCGTTGCTGCTGTGGCTTGCAGGTTCGTCAGCGAGCTGGCCGCTGTCGGTTTTACTGGTGCTGGGTAGCTGTACGCTGGCACTGGCGCTGGTGGGTTGGGTTGATGATCATCATCCGCTGTCAGCCCGGCTGCGCTTTATGGCGCAGGCTGTCTTTGCGTTGCTGGGGTTACTCTGGTTGCCTCAATTACCAGGGCTGTCGTTGCCCTTTGCTGAACTGCCTGCGCGCGTATCATGGATGTTTTTGCCGCTGTGGCTACTGGTGCTGCTGTGGCTGACCAATCTGTATAACTTTATGGATGGCATTAATGGCCTGGCGGCATTGCAGGCTGTTTCTGTATTGCTGGCTGCTGCCGGGTTGTTGTGGTGGTCAGGTGATGTCAGTTTCTATCCGCTGCTACTATTGTTATGTGCGCCTTTGCTTGGCTTTCTTTGGTGGAATTTCCCAGCTGCACGTATCTTTATGGGGGATGTCTGTTCGGCTCCGCTGGGGCTGATGTTCGGTTTGCTGGCGTTCTGGCTGGCGGCTGTTTCTGAGGTCAATCTGTGGTGCTGGCTGATTCTGCTGTCAGTGTTTGTAGTGGATGCCAGCTGGACATTGCTGGTACGACTGCTCAGTGGTCAGCGCTGGACTGAACCTCACCGCAGCCATGCCTACCAGGTGCTGGCCCGTCGTTGGGGCAGTCATACGCCGGTGTCATTGCTGGTGGCCCTGGTTAATCTGGTCTGGCTGTTGCCTTGGGCTTGGCTGGCGATGCTATGGCCGCAGTGGGGGCTGTTGTACTGGTTGCTGGCTGCTGCACCATTGGGGCTGTTGTGTTATCAGCTTGGTGCCGGTCAGGCAGAGCAGTGACACTGCCGGGGCTGTTAATCAGACTTGATCGGGTGGCCCCGGCAGAGGAAGGCTTCAGTGTAGCCAGTTTTCTGAATGGCCTGTTTCTGAGCTGCCACCCTGTTGCCGCTGTTGCCACAACAGATCACTGATCTTGCTGTCCGGGGTAAAGCCGGTGGGTGCATTCTGCAATAGTTGTTGTATGTGGTCTACTTCAAACTGGCGGCAGGCCCTGTCCAGTGCATCGAGCAATGTTTCCGTATCAGCCCAGCTCAGCTGTTCCTCTTCCGCGCGCATAATACGAGGGTGTCGGGTGCCAGTCACATTGTCACCCACCAGGAGTTCCTCATACAGCTTCTCGCCGGGTCGCAGTCCGGTGTAGTGAATTTCTATATCACCGTCCGGATGCTGCTCATCGCGGATGCTCAGTCCCATCAGTCTGACCATATTACTGGCAAGTTCAACAATACGTACCGGTTCGCCCATATCCAGTACGAATGTGTCGCCGTTGCTGCTCAGCGCGCCCGCCTGTAAGACTAGCTGGGCGGCTTCCGGTATGGTCATAAAATAACGGATGATGTCTCTGTGGGTTACGGTAACAGGCCCGCCCTGGCGGATCTGCTCACGAAACAGTGGTACGACGGAACCGCTGCTACCGAGCACATTGCCAAAGCGAACCATGCAGAAACGGGTGGATTGCTGGCGGTTGGCCAGTGCTTGAAGTACCAGCTCTGCAACCCGCTTGCTGGCACCCATAACGTTGGTTGGGCGTACTGCTTTGTCTGTTGAAACCAGTACGAAGTGGCTGGCTCCGGCATCAATGGCTGCTTCAGCAGTAAACCAGGTGCCGAAAATATTATTGCGTACCCCTTCAATTACATTGTGTTCAACCAGTGGTACATGTTTATAGGCGGCTGCGTGATAAACCGTATCGATATGAAAGTGTCGCATCAGTTCTGTCAGGCGGGTACGGTGCTGGACCGAGCCCAGTGCGGGCACCAGCTCAACGGTATGCTGATAACTTTCGCACAGGGTGCGTAGCTCGCGCTCAATGCTATACAGGTTGTACTCGTTCAGTTCGAACAGCACCAGCCGCTTTGGTCGTTGCTGGATGATCTGGCGACACAACTCTGAGCCGATAGAGCCTCCGGCACCCGTTACCATAACGCTCTGATCACGGATACAGGCGCTGATCAGTTCGGGCATCGGGGGGACTGGTGTGCGGCCCAGCAGGTCTTCAATAGCCAGATCCTGCAACTGACTGATGGTAGCACGGCCGCTTGCCAGTTCTTCCATGGAAGGAATAGACAGAATTTCCACTGGCAGGCCTTTCAGCTGTTCCAGTAGTGTCTGGCGTTGTCGTGCTGACTGGCGTCGGCTGGCCAGAAGCAGGCGGCTGGGCTCATAGCGGCTGATCAGCTGTTCGGCTTGTTCCAGTGAATAGACGCGTAGTGAGGCCCGGATAGAGCCGATACGGGCTGGATCTTC
Source organism: Marinobacterium sp. (assembly GCA_025800125.1). GTDB lineage: Bacteria > Pseudomonadota > Gammaproteobacteria > Pseudomonadales > Balneatricaceae > Marinobacterium_C. The sequence continues at coordinate 52,464 of JAOXSF010000053.1, read as the reverse complement.
ATCAATAAACGCTACCGGGTGGTAATCATTGCCTTGTGTCAGGGCTGAACACAGTTCCATTCCGCTGGGGCCTGCGCCATAGATCAGGACGTTGGGTTTGCGGCGACGTACCCGGTGGTAATACCAGGCACGCATCAGCAGACGCGGGGTACCCAGGATCAGTAATGCCAGTGCCAGGTAGATCAGTGGGACGGTGCGTGGTAACCATGCCTGAAAATAGAAACAGCTGATTGCCAGTGTAGTTGCTGACAGTGTCAGTCCGGCGAGCAGATTCAGCATGGCTGGTAGTGTCATATAGCGCAGTACGGCGCGATAGAAGCCTAGTTTGATAAACAGTAACAGGGAGATTATGACGGTAATCAGCAAAGGGCTGAGGCTGACCTGTTCCGGGGGAACCTGACCAGTACGTAGATAAAGCGCGCCGGCAAAGGCTGTACAGATACCTGCGGTATCGTAGATCAGCGTAACAGCGCGTTTAGTGGTGCGAGGGGCATCAATCAGTGGTTTGAGCATATATGGGTGGCTTGAGCATCTAAAGGCGCTGAGCTGGAGTCCGGTGATTGTCTGGTTATGGGTTATGCCTGGCCGTAGCGGCTATCGGGTGCTACGAATAGGGCAAGAGCCGCTGCCTGGCATGGTTTGGCCAGTAAGCCCGGATGTGAAAGTTCGGGTGGTAGGATAACTGCTTGTTTGAGTGCTTGTCGAGCTGGTAGGGTGTGCTCTGCAGGTGCAGGAGTACCTGTGCCGTTGTTTGTTTAATGCAAGGAGTTGCTGATGTCTGAGTATCTGCTTACTCACTTTGATCCGGTACAGGCGGATGCCTGTGATTATAACGGCCATATGAACGAAGCCCAGGCACTTGTACTGCTGACGGTTGCTACTGACACCCTGCTTGATCGGATCGGGCTGGATGACCAAGGGCGTCAAGTGCTGGATTTCAGTGCTTTTACAGTGCAGAACCGGTTGCACTATCGTGCTGAAGCACATACGGGTGATCTGCTGATTGCGCGTACTCGTCTGCTAGGCTTTGATGAAAAACGTCTGCGTATCTATCACCAGTTGTTGCGTGAACCTGCTCATGAGGTGATTGTAGAGATGGAGTGTCTGCTACTGGGGGTTGATACCATTAATCGTCGTGCTGCGGCCTGGCCTGACACTGTTTCACAAGCATTGCGCCTGTTAGCGGATGAGCAGCATAACCTTGGCTGGCCGGAAGTGGCTGGACAGGAAATCGACAAGCCAGCGCTGGGGCAGTACGGCAGCTGATTGTCAGGCGCATCCGTGTTGTGGGGGGAGGCTTGTACCGAAAGGCTTGCCCCAAGGAAGGCCTGCCCCAGGAAATCCTGTGATGTGGCCTTATGAATTCTGCGGTTGGCGGGCTTTTTCTCTGAACCATTTGGCGATACTGTTCAGCCTTTACTGAGCCCTGTGCTGGTGTAGTGCCAGAATGCGCGGGGTTATCTTGCGGCTGGGGTGCCTGTCTGTATTGCTGAACTGGAGTATCTGTCTTGTCCCGTTATCTTGCGCCAATCACTTTATTGCTGGCGATGCTGTTGTGGTCCAGTGCCTATATTGTGATGAAGGTTGCTTTTCGTGAGCTTGATCCAATGGTGGTTATGTTGGCGCGTATGCTGGTAGCCAGTCTGGTGATGGGGTTAGCCTGGCGGTGGTTGGGGCGTTTTGAATATCGTCGCGGGGACTGGCGCCCGCTGTTGGTGCTGGTGTTGGCGGAGCCCTGTTTCTATTTCCTGTTTGAGGCGTGGGCGTTGCAGTATACCAGTGCTCAGCAGGCCGGTATGGTGCTGGCGTTGATGCCGTTGCTGGTCAGTGTTGCGGCCTGGTATTGGTTACGAGAAGCGCTTAGTCGTCGTGCTCTGGCTGGTTTTGCGCTGGCGATTATTGGGGCGCTCTGGCTCAGTCTGGCGGGTGAGTCGGGGGCTCAGGCACCAGACCCGTTGCTGGGTAATTTTCTTGAATTCTGTGCGGTGTGCTGTGCTGTGGTTTATATCCTCACCGTGAGGCAGCTGAGTGCGCGCTATTCTGCAGGTCTTTTGACGGCTTTGCAGTGTTTTGCCGGTAGCCTGTTCTTTTTTCCTATGCTGGCGTTGCCTCAGGTGGAGTTGCCACAGCAGTGGTCGGCTATGAGTGTTGCTGCCATTCTCTGGCTGGGAATCGCAGTGAATATTGGTGCTTATGGTTTGTATAACTTTGCTATTGGTTATGTCACAGCCAGTCAGAGCGCTACGTTTCTGAACCTGATTCCGGTTTTTACGCTGGTGCTGGCGGGCTGGCTACTGGAGGAACAGCTTAACCTGCAACAGATGCAGGCCTGCATATTGGTAATGGGAGGAATCCTGCTGACGCAGTGGGGAAGCCGCTCCCGGCAACAGTCTGGCACTATGGGGAGCCAGACTGAAAATGAGGGCGTGGCAGAAAAAACCTGCGACGCCTGAACGGTGCCTCCCACGAAGAGTACTTGTTGTTGGTAGGCTTCGTGTTAGTGCGCTTTGTGTCAGTATTCTTCGTCGCTGGCTTTCATATCCACCAGTTGGCCTTTGGCCAGCGACACCATCAGTGCTGCAATACGCTCATGCATGATTACAGTATGACGGTTGCCTGATTCCACCATATGACGACGTAACTGTTCACGTACGACATGTACGCCGGTGACGTCGATCAGAATATCCAGCTGCTCACCCAGCTCCAGAATATCCTGCATATTCGTGGTGGTGCGGATATTGTTTTCCCGTGCGAGAACAATTCCCGGAGTGTCTGTTTTCAGATCTGCGATGCCGACAATATCGACGAACTCGGCTGACATCAGCTGGTGTAGAAGTTCGGTGGCAGCCTGGCCTGCACCGATAATGCCGACGGAAAATCTGCTCATATATGTTTCCCTGGAACAAGTTAACGGATAAATAGCGCCTGCGGGCAGATGCTGGATGCTCTGTATGCCCCGGCTATTTAAATGTTCCGGTTGCCCTGTTCTGCTGCTTCAGAGCATGGTGGCCGGAAGGGGCGGTAAGCGGGGCTGTCTGCTGGCAGGTCGGAGACTCTAACGGGCTTTCGACCGGTGGTGAACACTTTAAATACACAGCGGCTCAGAATAAATACAGAGAAGTCTGGAATAGAATGCAGATCAGACATTTGCTGATCTGAAGCAAGAGGCAGGAGATATGGTCGGTTTGGGTGTCGTGTTGCAGAGAGGTAAGGCGCTGAAGGGAGGGAGGCACCAGCCATAGCTGGTGCCTGAAGCATCAGATGCGCAGTGCGCCGTCGACTTCGATGCAGCGACCGTTGACGTAGTCGTTTTCGAAGATAAAAGACACCGTACGGGCGATCTCTTCCGGCTTACCCAGGCGCTTGGCCGGGATGCCTGCAGCGATTTTGTCCAGCGCTTCTGGTTTCATGCTCATTACCATCTCAGTACCGATGTAACCCGGTGCGATAGATGCACAGCGAACGCCGTAGCGTGCCAGCTCTTTGGACAGTGTTACGGCCATTGCCTGTACACCAGCTTTGGTTGCTGTGTAGTTGGTCTGGCCCATGTTGCCGGAGCGGGAAACCGAAGAGATATTGATGATGCAGCCTTCGGCTTTCAGATCAATCATGTGGGCAGCCGCTTCTCGTGCACACAGGAAAGTACCGGTCAGGTTTACGTCCATAACCAGCTGCCACTGATCCAGCGTCATCTTCTTGGCAACCTTGCCTGTTTCGCGGTCAACTTTCAGGAACAGACCATCGCGAGTGATGCCCGCATTATTTACCAGGCCGTTCAGGGTACCGAAATCAGCTACGACAGCGTTAAACAGTTTCTCAACGTCAGCTTCTTCAGCCACGTTGCAGAGGTAGCCGCGTGCTTCAACGCCCAGCTCCTGGCATTCTGCCGCTGTTGCATCCAGTGCGTCCTGGTCCAGGTCAGCCAGTGCCAGTTTGGCACCTTTGTTTGCCAGCTCCAGTGCCATGGAACGACCCAGGCCCCGACCACCACCTGTTACCACGATAACTTTGTCTTTCAGTTCCATTAAAACGTACCTTTTTGTTGGTTGTTCTCTTTATTGTACATAGCAGATTTTTGCACATGCACAATTTATCGTTACGCAAGTTGGATGTCCATAAAACCAGGTAAAATTTATACTAAGGCCCTAAATTTGCGGATTTTGTCGCGATTGGACATAAGTTTGATATTTTTGCGTCGCCTGATTTCAGTCATTTTTTTGCGGTGCGGTGTATTTTTGCTGCACTCTGTGACGGCGGTGTGAAGGTTGTTCCTACGGTTCTGGCAGGCGTACCGACCCGACTTGCGGCATTGCCAGTGGGCAATGGTTCTGGTCAGATGTGGCATAGCGTGCTGCTTCACGCTTTACTGAAAACAGACCTGACAGTATCGGGTGCCTATCAGGGTTCTGGGTGGGTGCGCTGGCAGGTAGATGAGGTGAATATGCGATTTCTGTTTCTTCTTTTTATTATTGTGCCGATTATCGAAATCACACTGCTGATCCAGGTGGGGGCGCTGATTGGAGCCTGGTATACAGTAGGCCTGGTTTTACTGTCCGCGTTTATTGGTGTCAATATGCTACGCCGCCAGAGCTTGAGTACCCTGATGCGTGCTCAGCAGCGCATGAATCAGGGTGAAATTCCAGGGCAGGAGATGGCCGAAGGGATTGTGATTGCTGTTGGTGGTGCGCTGCTGGTTACACCAGGTTTTGTGACCGATATTATTGGTTTCAGCTGTCTGATTCCGCAGAGCCGTCGCGCTGCTGTCAAAGCGGTCAGCAGCCGTTTTACTGTGATTTCTGCACAGCAGGGTTTTGGCGGGCCTTTTGCTGGTGGCGGTTTCGGGGCTGACCCGTTCAGTCAGGAGCCTTTTGGTGAAGGGGCTTTCAAAGGTGAAACTTTTGACCATGAGCCAGGCCATCATGCTTCGGAGTCTGCTGCATCAGTGCATGACTCTGCAAAGCATAGCGGTTCTGCGGGGCGAGGGGCTTCTGTCCGTTCTATGCAGCCCCGAGGCGATCAGGGCGGTGTACTTGAGGGAGAGTACCAGCGCAAGGACTGACAGGTCGCAAAATATAAAAAAACGAAAAAAAATTGTTGTGGGGTGTTGAAATGCTTTCGGGCGGCCCCACTTATGAAATTCAGAAATTGGCAGGGCCTGCACTTACTGAACATCAGGCTCATAGTTAAACAGTTCTATCTTTGGATCAGAGAAGATCAGGAGACCTGACAAGATGAAAATTCGTCCACTTCACGATCGTGTTGTTATCCGTCGCAGCGAAGAAGAAACCACCTCCGCAGGTGGTATCGTGCTGCCAGGTTCTGCGGCCGAGAAGCCTAACCAGGGTGAAATTGTTGCAGTAGGCGAAGGCCGTCGCCTGAACAACGGTGACGTACAGCCACTGGCAGTCAAAGTTGGCGATAAGGTTATTTTTGGTCAGTACGCTGGCAGCAACACCGTTAAAGTTGACGGTGAAGAGCTGCTGATCATGGCTGAAAATGAAATCTTTGGTGTTCTGGAAGGCTGATTTCAGCCTCGAACACCCTGTGAACTTCTGATGACGTGACGGGCATTCCCGACGTTATCAATACTGAATTTTTTGATTTAAGGATTAAGTGAATATGGCTGCAAAAGACGTACGTTTCGGTGATGACGCTCGCCAGGGCATGCTGGCTGGTGTAAATGTTCTGGCTAACGCTGTTAAAACCACGCTGGGCCCTAAAGGCCGTAACGTTGTACTGGACAAAGCGTTCGGTGCTCCAACTGTAACTAAAGACGGTGTATCTGTTGCGAAAGAGATCGAGCTGGAAGACAAGTTCGAGAACATGGGCGCGCAGATGGTTAAAGAAGTTGCCTCCCAGGCAAACGACGTAGCCGGTGACGGTACTACCACTGCAACGGTACTGGCTCAGGCAATTGTTAACGAAGGCCTGAAATCTGTTGCGGCGGGCATGAACCCGATGGACCTGAAGCGCGGCATCGACAAAGCTGCTGCGGCGGTTGTTGCTGAAATTCAGGCGATGGCTGTGCCATGTGCAGATTCCAAAGCGATTGCGCAGGTAGGCACTATCTCTGCAAACTCTGACGAGCTGGTTGGCCAGATCATTGCTGAAGCGATGGAAAAAGTTGGCAAAGAAGGCGTAATCACAGTTGAAGAAGGTTCCGGCCTGGAGAACGAACTGGACGTTGTCGAAGGTATGCAGTTCGACCGCGGTTACCTGTCTCCTTACTTCATCAACAACCAGGACAACATGCAGGTTGAACTGGAACAGCCGTTCATGCTGCTGGTTGACAAAAAAGTTTCCAACATCCGTGATCTGCTGCCGATTCTGGAGCAGGTAGCTAAAGCATCTCGTCCACTGCTGATCATCGCAGAAGACGTAGAAGGTGAAGCGCTGGCAACTCTGGTTGTTAACAACATGCGCGGCATCGTTAAGGTTGCAGCAGTTAAGGCACCTGGCTTCGGTGATCGTCGTAAGGCGATGCTGGAAGACCTGGCGATCCTGACAGGCGGTACTGTGATTTCTGAAGAAGTAGGCATGAGCCTGGAGACTGCTGAGCTGGCACACCTGGGTCAGGCTAAGCGTGTAACGATCTCCAAAGAGAACACAACTATCGTTGATGGTGTTGGTCAGGCTGATGCGATTGAAGCGCGCGTTAACCAGATTCGTGCGCAGATGGAAGAAACTACTTCTGACTACGACCGTGAAAAACTGCAGGAGCGCGTTGCTAAACTGGCAGGCGGTGTTGCAGTGATCAAGGTTGGCGCTGCTACTGAAGTTGAAATGAAAGAGAAGAAAGCACGCGTAGAAGATGCACTGCATGCAACACGCGCTGCTGTAGAAGAAGGTGTAGTACCTGGTGGTGGTGTTGCCCTGATTCGTGCGCTGGCTAAAGTTGAAGGTCTGGAAGGTTCTAACCATGACCAGACTGTTGGTATCGAGCTGGCTTGCCGCGCAATGGAAGCACCAATGCGTCAGATCGTAGACAATGCAGGCGACGAAGCGTCTGTTGTTGTGTCCAAAGTACGTGAAGGCGAAGGCAACTTTGGTTACAACGCGGGTACAGGTGTATACGGTGACATGCTGGAAATGGGTATCCTGGACCCAGCAAAAGTTACCCGTTCTGCACTGCAGGCAGCGGCTTCCGTAGCTGGCTTGATGATCACTACCGAAGCAATGGTAGCTGACAAGCCATCTGAAGCGGGCGCAGGTGCAGGCATGCCGGATATGGGCGGCATGGGCGGTATGGGTGGCATGGGCGGTATGATGTGATCATCCGCTGATGCGCCGCAGGCTGCTTTCTGACAGCCTCTAGCCTTAAAAAACCTGATGCGAAAGCATCAGGTTTTTTTTGTGCTTTCTGGCTGCATGCGCACGAGGCATGGGGACGGTGGCATGGTTATGTAATTTCTCTATCACCTTGCTATACATATCTTGTATAGCCTCTTTCACTATTCCGATTGGTTGTCGGGCCATGCTTCTTTAGTCTTCCGGAAGGTCTTCCGACCAGAGCACCCGAAATGTTTCATCTGAAACTTCTAATAACCAACGGGATAATATAACAATGAAAACAACCTCCACTCTGTTAGCTTCAGCAGTGCTGAGCCTGGGCCTGATGGGCGTAGCACAGGCAGAAACACTGAAAATGGCGTACGATTCTGACCCGGTTTCCATGGACCCGTATGAGCAGTTGTCCGGTGCGACAATGCAGCTGTCCCATATGACACATGACCCGCTGATGCGCTGGAGTCGTGACCTGTCGTTTGAGCCACGACTGGCTGAGAAGTGGGAACGTGTTGATGACCTTACTATGCGTGTTCATCTGCGTAAGGGCGTCAAATTCCACAGTGGTAACGACTTTACCGCTAAGGATGTGGTATTCACGTTTGAGCGCCTGAAAGATTCTCCGGATTTTAAAGGGATCTTTGCGCCGTTTGCTGAACTCAAGGTTGTTGATGATTACACCGTTGAGTTTGTTACTGCAAAACCATTCCCGCTGGTGCTGAATAACCTGACTTACCTGTTCCCGATGGACAGCCAGTTCTTCGCTGGTAATGATGAAAATGGTAACGCTAAAGATGCACTGGTGAAGCATGGTAATTCATTTGCATCGCGTAACATCTCTGGCACGGGCCCATATACGGTCAGCTACCGTCAGCAGGGTGTGAAAGTCGAGTTTGACCGTAATAGCAACTACTGGGATACGCAGTCACCCGGTAACGTTGACAAGATCGTTCTGACACCGATCAAAGAAGCGCCGACCCGTGTTGCAGCTCTGCTGTCTGGCGATGTTGATTTTATCGCGCCAGTCCCGCCAACGGATCACAAACGTATCAATGGCAGTAACAAGGTTGATCTGGTAACCATGGGGGGCACCCGTGTGATCACTTTCCAGATGAACCAGGAGCGTGTTGAAGCGTTCAAAGATGCCCGTGTTCGTCAGGCGATCAACTACGCGATTAACCAGAAAGGTATCGTGAAGAAGATCATGAAAGGCTTTGCGACCCCGGCTGCACAGTTCTCACCAAAAGGTTACCTGGGGTATAACGAAGCGCTACAGCCTCGCTATAATCTGAAAAAAGCGAAGCAGCTGATGAAAGATGCAGGCTACGAAAACGGCTTCAGCATTACCATGATGGCACCGAACAACCGTTACGTGAACGATGCCAAAATTGCTCAGGCGGTGGCGTCCATGCTGGCTAAAATCGGCATCAAGGTTGATCTGAAAACCATGCCTAAAGCTCAGTACTGGCCAGAGTTTGATAAACGCGCGGCTGATATGATGATGATTGGCTGGCACGCCGATACTGAAGATTCCAACAACTTCTACGAATTCCTCTCTGCATGTCCGGATGAGGCAACCGGCGCAGGTCAGTACAACAGTGGTAACTATTGCAATCCTGAAGCGGACAAGCTGATGGCGCAGGCCAATGTTGAAACCGACCCGGCCAAGCGTGCGGCGCTGATGCAGAAAATCGAAAAAATTGTTTATGACGAAGCCGGTTTTGTGCCTCTGCACTGGCAGAATCTGGCCTGGGCTGCGGCAAAAGACGTCAAGATCGAGCCGGTGCTGAACGTGATGAACTTCCCATACCTGGGCGACCTGGTCATCAAGAAATAATAATCCCCCCGGATAACCGCCCGCTGCTGTTACAGGTGTCGGGTGGTTGGCGCTCGGCCAGGTCTGCATGATGCGGGCTTAGTCATACCTTTGCACCCAGAGCGGATACTGACAACGTCAGGTGTTTCGCTCACCTGGAGCCTGGTAATTCGGTTTATCTGAACATGTCCGGTTTACCGAATTGCCGGGCTCAACCCTCTGGCGAGTACCGACAGCGCCATACGGCCCTGTGTCTGTTTTCAGGCCGTGAATCTGTCTGTCGTTAATTCAATAATAAAACAGGAGTCACAGATGATACGGACGTATCTGTGACTTGAGGCGGCCTAATAGATGATTGCTTTTCTGATTAAGCGCACGCTGCAGGCAGTGGTGGTGATGTTTATCATCAGCCTGATCAGCTTCTCCATTCAGGATAACCTTGGTGACCCACTGCGCGAGATGGTCGGGGTGTCCGTATCTGAAGCCGAACGTGAAAAACTGCGTGAAGAGATGGGATTGAATGACCCGTTTCTGGTGCAGTATGGTCGCTTTGCTGCCAATGCGTTGCAGGGCGATCTCGGCACATCCTATTTCTTTAAAGAACCTGCGCTGGATGTCATCCTGGATAAATTTCCGGCCACGCTGGAGCTGGTATTCGGTGCCACGCTGATTATCGTGCTGCTTTCTGTGCCACTGGGTGTGTACTCTGCTATCAGGCCGTCAAGTCTGTTCTCCCGTGCAGTGATGGGGTTGAGTATTGTCGGTATCTCGATTCCGGTATTCCTGACCGCCATTGGCCTGATCTACCTGTTCTCGATTGAGCTGGGCTGGATGCCGTCCTACGGCCGGGGTGAAACCTCATCGCCGCTGGGCTGGGAATCAGGTCTGTTTAACGCGGATGGTCTGGCCCATCTGATTTTGCCAAGCTTTACCCTGGCGTCGATTATGCTGCCACTGTTTATCCGTCTGATTCGTGCCGAGATGATGGAGGTATTGCAGTCTGAATATGTGAAATTTGCCTGGGCAAAAGGAATCAGCCCGCGTCGTATCTATTTCCTGCATGCACTGAAAAACACCATGTTGCCGGTGATTACGGTGGGTGGTGTACAGGTTGGCACCATGGTGGCGTACACCATTCTTACCGAAACCGTATTCCAGTGGCCGGGTATGGGGTTTCTGTTCCTGGAAGCGGTAAACCGTACCGATACCCCATTGATTGTGGCGTATCTGATTGTTGTGGGTGCGATCTTCGTGGTGACCAACACCATTGTTGACCTGATCTATGGCCTGGTGAACCCGACTGTCAAACTGGCTGGAGGCAAGTAATGAGTAACGATACTCAGACGCTGGAAGCAGCACCGGCAGCACCAAGCCGCTGGGAAGAATTTAAAAACAGTCACCTGGTACACAGCTTCAAGGTTGACCGAGTGGCGCAATTGAGTTTTGCCATCTTTCTGATGTACGCCGTGCTGGCGTTATTTGCACCGTTGCTGGCACCATTTGATCCGTACGATGTCGCCCAGATCGACATTATGAACTCTGAGATCTCGCCAAGCTGGGAGGAGGAAGGGGAAGAAACTTTCTGGCTGGGTACCGATGCCCAGGGCCGTGATCTGTGGTCGACCATCCTCTATGGAACCCGTGTCTCGCTGACGATTGGCCTTTGTGCGGTTGCATTGCAGGCGCTGCTGGGGATTGTTATCGGTTTGAGTGCTGGTTACTTCGGCGGTCGTATCGACAATATTCTGATGCGTTTTGCCGATGTGCAGCTGTCGTTTTCCACAATGATGGTGGCGATTGTAGTGCTGGCGGTGTTCCAGACTGCTTTTGGGACTGAGCTATATCAGAAACTGGCGATGTTCATGCTGATTATGGTGATCGGCATTGCCGAGTGGCCACAGTACGCTCGTACCATTCGTGCCTCGGTACTGGCGGAGAAGAAAAAGGAATACATCGATGCCGCCCGTGTCATTGGTCTGAAGTCGCCGCGCATCATGTTCCGTCATATTCTGCCTAATACTCTGTCACCGATTCTGGTGATCTCCACGGTACAGGTAGCGAATGCCATCATCTCTGAAGCGTCGCTGAGCTTCCTGGGGCTTGGGATGCCGGTCTCTGAGCCGTCGCTGGGCTCACTGATCGCCAGCGGCTTTGAGTACATTTTCTCCGGTAGCTGGTGGATTACCGTGATTCCGGGCTTTGTGCTGGTCTCACTGGTACTGGTTATGAACCTGCTGGGTGACTGGCTGCGTGATGTTCTCAACCCGAAACTGTACAAGGGGTAATGCACCATGGCACTGCTTGAAGTTAAAAACCTTGAGGTCAGTTTCGGCCTGCGCAGTGGCGCGGTAAAGGCGCTGCGTGACATCAATTTTACCCTGAACCGAGGTGAGCGCCTGGGCCTGGTGGGCGAATCTGGTGCGGGAAAATCGGTGCTGGGCTTCTCTATTCTTAACCTGATCTCAAAGCCTGGTGCTATTACCGGTGGTGAGGTGCTGTTTGAGGGGCGTAACCTGGCTGACCTGCCTGCCAGAACGATGCGTGAGTTGCGTGGTAATCGCATCTCGATGATTTTTCAGGACCCGATGATGACGCTGAACCCGGTGTTGACCATTGGTGAGCAGATGGTGGAGTGTCTGCTGGCGCACCGTAAGATCAGCAAAGACGACGCCCGCAAAATCGCTTTGCAGAAGTTACAGCAGGTTTATATTCCTTCGCCGGAAACCCGGCTGGATCAGTACCCGCATGAACTCTCTGGTGGTATGCGACAGCGTATTGTTATCGCTATTGGTTTGCTGATGGACCCGGACATCATTATTGCGGATGAGCCGACGACGGCGCTGGATGTCACCATTCAGGCGGAAATTATGGAGCTGATGCTGGAGCTGTGTGAACGTAACAACGTTGCGCTGATCCTGATTACCCATGATCTGGGTGTTGTGTCTCAGGTTACTCAGAAAACCATCGTGATGTATGCCGGTCGGATTATTGAGCAAGGGCCGACCAAAGAGATTATCAATGATGCGCAGCATCCTTACACCCAGGGGCTGATGAATGCGCTACCACAGATGGGCGTGCCGGGTGGTCGTCTTAATCAGATCAAGGGCGCGATGCCACCGTTGCAGCGCATCCCGACAGGTTGTGCTTTTAACCCCCGCTGTGAGTACACCACTGAAATCTGTCGTCATAACCTGCCTGAATTTACCGAAAGCGGTAACTGTCGGGTGGCCTGTCATATGGTGGCAGAGATGAAACGTGAAGCGGCGCAGACTGTGCCCAACAGTGAGGAGGTGTGAGCATGAACGCAGCCCAGCAAGAAACTCTGGTGCATCTGGATGAGGTGTATAAAAAGTTCTCCATCTCCGGTGATTTTCTTGAACAGTTGAAATTCCGTAATGGCCGTATTGTGCGAGAGCAGGAGTTTGTTCACGCCATCAATGGGGTCTCGCTGAGTGTCCAGCGTGGTGAAGCCCTCTGTGTGGTGGGGGAGTCTGGCTGTGGTAAGTCGACCGTTGCACGTACAGTGATGGGGCTGCTCAAGCCCAGCGCCGGTAGCATCCACTACGATGGTGAGCGTATCGACAATCTGGATGATCGTGCCCTGATGCCATACCGGCGCAGGATGCAGATGATTTTCCAGAACCCCTATGCCTCGCTGAACCCGCGTATGACCATCGCACAGACTTTGCAGGAACCGGTGGCACTGCATAATCCGGGCTGGTCTGCCACGCAGGTGCGTGACAAAGTGCACGAAGTGATGTTCTCGGTGGGGATTGATCCAAGCTGGGGTGAGCGTCACCCCCATGAGTTTTCAGGTGGTCAGCGCCAACGTATCAGTATCGCCCGCGCACTGGCGGTAGACCCGGAATTTATCGTTGCTGATGAACCGATTTCGGCCCTTGATGTTTCCATTCAGGCGCAGGTGCTGAACCTGATGATGGATGCTCAGGAACAGCGCAACCTGACCTATCTGTTCATTACCCATGATTTGTCAGTTGTGGAGCACTTCGGCACCCGTGTAGCGGTGATGTATCTGGGTGCATTATGTGAGCTGGCGCCGACAAAAACGCTGTTTGCGACACCGCGTCATCCGTACACTCAGGCACTGTTGTCAGCCATTCCACGGCTGGAAGATGACCGGCCGGAACACATCAAGTTACAGGGAGAAGTACCGACGCCGGTCAATCTGCCATCAGGTTGTGTCTTCCATGGCCGCTGTCCACACGCGAACGAGCGTTGTCAGCGTGAAATTCCACAACTGATTGCCACAAGCGAAGGTGGTCAGGTTGCCTGCCATGGCGTAGAAGAAGGCCGTATCTGAGGGTTAGAGATGAATGGTTCTGGATATGAATGGTTCGGAAGATGAGTGATGCTGGATATGAATAGCTCTGTACGTATCAGTGCCAGCTTTGATGCTGGCAATATAATTATTCAGGATGCCAGTGACAGCCGTGATATTCAGCTGGCGATCCGTAACGATAACAACTCCGACTTCTTCCAGTGGTTCCACTACCGGGTGCAGGGTGCTGCGGGTAATGTTCTGCGTATGCGTCTGACCAATGCGGGTAAAGCTGCTTATGTTGATGGTTGGCCGGATTACCAGGCTGTAGCGTCTTATGATCGTCAGTTCTGGTTCCGCGTACCGACATGCTATGAAAACGGGGAGCTGATCATTGAGCATGAGCCAGAGCAGAACAGCGTTTACTACGCTTACTTTGCCCCGTACAGCTATGAGCGTCACCTCGACCTGATTGGCTGGGCACAGCAGTCTGAGCTGGTTGAGCTGTTTGATCTGGGTCAGACGCTGGATGGTCATGACATGACGCTGCTTAGAGTGGGCACGCCAGGGGAGGGCAAAAAAAATGTCTGGATGACCGCTCGCCAGCACCCCGGTGAGACGATGGCTGAGTGGTATGTAGAGGGTTTCCTTAACGTTCTGCTGGACAGTGATGATGCACAGGCCAAAGAGCTGCTGCGTGAGGTGGTGTTCTGGGTGGTGCCAAATATGAACCCGGACGGTTCTGTACGGGGCCACCTGCGTACCAATGCGGCAGGGGCCAACCTGAACCGGGAATGGGCAACCCCGTCTATGGAGCGTAGCCCGGAAGTCCTGCTGGTGCGTGAGAAGATGAAAGAGGTAGGCGTTGATCTGCTGCTGGACATCCACGGTGATGAAGCACTACCGGTTAACTTTATTGCCGGGCAGGAAGGTGTGCCCACTGTATCTGCTGAGGTATTGGCAGCGGAAACGCAGTTCCAGCGTGACTATATGGCTGTTAATCCGGATTTCCAGATGGAGCGTGGTTATGAGCCAGACCAGTTTGGCGATGAAGCGATGACCGTTGGCGCTAACTGGGTGGGTGATTACTTTAAGTGTCCATCCATGACCATCGAGATGCCTTTCAAGGATTATGATCTGCGCCCGGATGCGGTGCAGGGCTGGTCACCGGAGCGTTCTGTCAAACTGGGTGAAACCGTGCTGTTTCCAATCGCCCGCTGGTTGAACAGCTGAGCGTTTTCGACGTCTGAATCATTGAACAAAGGGCTACCGGGTAGCCCTTTTCTGCCTTTGTTCTGGAAGTCTGTCTATGGAACTTCGCTGGCTGGAAGACTATATCGCTCTGGCACGAACCCGCCATTTCTCACGGGCGGCCGAAGAACGCAATGTGACCCAACCAACGTTCAGTCGCCGTATCAAGCTGCTGGAAGAGGAGATGGGCGTTACCCTGATCGACCGTAATGCGTTACCACTGAAGCTGACCCCGGCCGGGGAAGTATTTCTGGCCAGTGCCGAACAGATTTCGCGTATCGCACGGGAAACACGGGCGCGTTGTGGTGCGATTCGTGAGCAGGAGCAGAATCGGCTGATCTTTGCTACTACCCAGACACTGTACCTGAGCTTCTACAAATCCTGGCTGCAACCGCTGTCACGCTCCCATGAGATTGATGTGGATCTGAACCTCAAATCAACCAGCTGGGTTGGCACTGACTTTGTTCGGGCGCTCAGTCAGGGTGAGTGTGATCTGGCACTGTGCTACTGGCATCCGGCCATCGAGTTTATTCGTGAGCTGGATGATAGCCGGTTTGAGCATCTGGTGATTGCCGAAGAGGTACTGATACCGGTCAGCCCGGTAGATGAGCAGGGGCAGCCAGAATTTGTTTTGCCCGGAGAGGCACGTAATCCACTGCCTTACATCGGTTACCACGACAGCTCGTTTATGCGGCCGGTGATCCAGCAGTTTATGCAGCAACAGTTGAACCCTCCACAGCTGGTAACCATGAATGAGAATGTTCACTCGGTCAGTGTAAAGGCGATGATCAAAGAGGGCTTTGGTCTGGGCTGGCTACCCCAGCGACTGGCCCTGGACAGCCTGAAATATAACAACCTGGCACTGGCCGGTGGTAAAGCATGGCAGATACCGATACAGATCCGCCTTTACCGGTTACGTGATAATCGCCACCGCCATCTGAGCAATTTCTGGGCCTTGCTGGAAGCTGAGCTGAGCAGCGGACGGCCCGTGGTGGCTTGAGATGAAAGCGGACTGATGTACCGTTTATATTGAGAGTCTGGCAATCCTTCCTCGCTTACTGGAGAAACCCTGATGGATAAGCGTTTTTTTGATCACCTGTCGCAGTTGCAGGTTCGTACCGAGCAGGCGTTGTCTGAAACCGGTTTTAATGCTCTGCTGATTGCATCTGGCCCTCAGCATGGGCGCTTCCTGGATGATACCCGTTACCCATTTCGGGCCTGCCCGCATTTTGTGCAATGGCTGCCGTTTGTTACTGAAGTACCGGATTGCTGGCTGCTGATTAAACCCGGTCAAAAGCCGCTGCTGTTACTGCATAGCCCGGATGATTTCTGGCATATGACGCCGCAGTTACCACAAGCATGGTGGTGTGATGGTTTTGATATTGTGCCGTACCAGCAGCGCAGTGAACTGGTACAGCGGCTGGCCACTGAGCAGTGGCTGGCGGTAATCAGTGAGCTGAATGCTGACTTTGTACCTGAGGGCAGTTTGCATAATCCACAGGCCCTGATTCATCAGCTGAATTTTACCCGTGCTGTTAAAACTGAATGGGAACTGCACTGTCTGCGCGAAGCAAACCGTATTGCCATGAAAGGCCATGCAGTCGCAGAGCAGCTGTTCTATGCGGGAGCCAGCGAATATCAGATTCATCAGGCCTATCTTAATGCCATTGCGCATAACGAACGTGATATGCCCTATGACAATATCGTGGCGCTGAACGAGCATGCAGCTGTCTTGCATTACCAGTTTCAGCAGCGTTCAGTGCCGCAGCGGCATCGTACGTTACTGATTGATGCCGGGGCTGTCCATCTGGGCTATGCCGCTGATATTACCCGTACTTTTACTCCGCCAGGCACTGATTTTGCTGCCCTGGTAGAAGAGATGGATAAGGCGCAACAGCAAATTCTGATGGAGGTGAAAGCCGGCGTCTGCTTTGTTGAACTTCATGAACGGATGCACCTGTTGATTGCCGGTGTGTTGCAGCGTAGTGGGTTGGTGAACGCAAGCCCGCAACGTATTGTCGAACAGGGTATCAGTCGGGCGTTTTTCCCCCATGGTCTTGGTCATTTGCTGGGGTTGCAGGTACATGATGTCGGTGGCTGGCAACAGACGGCTGATGGTACAGAACAGCCAGCGCCCAAAAAGCATCCTTTCTTGCGCCTGACCCGTGTACTTGAGGAAAATTACGTGATTACCATTGAGCCCGGGCTTTACTTTATCCCATCATTGCTGGCACCGCTGCGTAGTGGTGCACAGGCCGGGCTGGTAAACTGGTCGCTGGTAGATGCATTGACACCGTATGGTGGTATCCGTATTGAAGATAATGTGGCAGTCACCACCCGTGGTTGTGAGAACTTCACCCGTGCAGCGGGCGCTGACGCCTGAGGTTACGCTATCGCCTGAGGCTATACTATCCGGTGCAGACCCTGTTAACAGGGTGGTTGGAATTGTCAGCAAAGTCGTTAACAGATGAGGTGATAGCTCTGGGCTGACTGTCTTAATTCTCGGCTTTGTTGACGCTGCCAGTGCCACTGTTGTTATAAAACTGATAGGGTTGCAGCTTCGATAGCCTGCCTCTTTTATCAGAGTCTTTTTGCCAGTGTGTTTTTTGTTGGAGGCCTTTTCAGATTAGAGGCCTCTCCAGAAAGGTGCTTTGCGTAGCAGAACGCTCTGGCCTGGTAAGACGTTCTTGACGGATACGCCGTTCTTGCATACGGAGCGTTGCTGACAGATAGAACGTGCCTGACTGTGTGCTGATAAAACGGATGTGCAGGTTCCTTTGCACAGAGGAGACAGGTAGCCCTGATGAGCAGTTCTGACAAAGACCTCAATATCCCCAACCTTGGGCCCGCACAGCGAGACCCTGACCTTAGTCCAGCTAAAACTGCACCGACCCCCGAGCCTGAGCCTGTTGTGTCTGCGTCTGCACCTGCGGCAGTTGCAAAAGTGGAACCACAGGTAATCGTGAAAAAGGGAGGGATGGGAGTCTTTACTGGAGGACTTCTAGTGATGGCTCTGGGAGCCTGTGGTGGTATGGGGTATTGGTTGATGGAGCTGGAAACACAGTTTCGTGGTCGTAGTGCGGAATTGACTGACGCCCGGTATCAGATTGGCGAATTACGTGAGTTGCTGCAGAGTGCTGAAAGTAGCGCACTGGAATCGGGTAAGAGTGTCATCAGTCAGGTAGATGACATGGCGAAAGAAGCAGGTAACCGTTACCGTCAGTATGATGCCGCGCTGGAACAATTACAGGCTGCAGCCAGGGCTGAAAACCCGGTATTGGTGAAGCAGGCCGGTTTGATTAATGGTCAGGCTGCGCAATTGAAACAGCAGAGCGAGCTCCTGAAAGAGCAGGATGAGCAACTGACAGACCTTGTTGCCCTGGTTGGAGCACAGCAGGCTCTGCTGGATGAGCAGGCGGTTGCGTTACAGGCGCAGCGCAGTCGGTTAGAGCAGGCTGAAAAACAGCTGGAACAGATGCTGTCACAGGCGGCGAATGTAGAGCGTGCAGTACGTTTCGTCACTGAGCTGAAAATCTCGCAGGATAAGCTGGGCGCAGCTCAGGTTAGCCAGGGTCAGGATACTGCAAAACTGCTGGCACAGTTGCAGCGTTCATTGCAGCAGACTCGCAGTGAGTTGAGCACTCAGACGGGTATTCTGAATGAACAGCTGGCCGAACAGTCTGACCAGATTTCGGTGCTAAGTGCGACGGCAGGCAAAACGCCGGGAGCAGACCCGGCGCTTCAACGTCGGGTTGCCATCAATGAAGATGCTATTCGGGCATTTGACGGTACGCGCCGTCAGCTGAACCGTGATCTATTACAAATCCGTAAACGTCTGAACAATCTGCAACTGAAAGTTGAGCAGCGTTAACCGCATTGCTTGCTGGCGATGGCCGAATCTGCTTTGTCTTCTCTGTTATCAGGCCAGCACTTGCTGGCCTGATTCATAATTTTTATATCTATTGCTGTTTCTGTATCATTTTTTCGTTAACTGTTCAGTGAGGTAAATGATGATCAGAGTCTATGGTGGTATTTTTTCCCGGGCCGGTATGGTGATGTGTGCATTGGAGGCGCTGGGGGTGGAATATGAAAATATCGATATGGCCCCACGCAGTGCCCAGACCAGTAGTCCAGAGTACCGTGCACTCAACCCGATGGGCAAAGTACCCACATTGCAGGACGGTGATCTGACCCTGTGGGAAACTCAGGCGATTCTGTTCTATCTGGCAGCCAGCTATGGCGATAATCTGCTGTGGGCTGACACACCGGCAAAAGTAGCTGAAATCCAGCGCTGGTCACTGTTTATTGGTAATCAGCTGGAAGCGGCTGCACTGCAAATGCTGATACAGGTTAAATACAGTGACGGGAACCCGGATCAGGCTGCTATTGATCAGGCGAGTCAGACGCTGGAGGCGTTTCTACCGGTTCTGGAGCAGCACCTGACAGGTAAAGAATGGCTTGCAGAAGACAAAATGACCGTGGCCGATATTCACGGTGGTCTGGTGCTGGCTTGGGGAAAGCTTGCCGGGTTTGATTACAGCCGCTACCCAGCGGTGAATAACTGGATCAAACGGCTGTTGAATTGTGACGCTCAGCAGACACTGATGGCGCGTACCCGTCGCTAAAGACTGTCTGTTTCCTGTACACGCCATCCGGTATACTTTATCGACCATTCAATCACAGGGTGATTGAATGGTCGGTATTGCTTTGGCAAATCCAGCGGTTTAATCGCTGGGAGTTCCTCACACAATGTCCTGGTGAGCACCCTCTGACTGGAAGGTTTTGCCGTATTGGACAGCGCCCCAAAGCGCAGCGCTATGGATTGGTTGTAATATCAATACCGCTTTGCGCTATGAACAATAAGCTTCGTGGCATGTGTCTTATCGTGTTCTGAAACCCTGAAACGATATTTTGATTTTCTGACAGTTTTGTCAGTTTAACGATTTATATCACCTTAACTAGAGACAGGAAGCGGTCATTGTTTATCTCAGGTAGAGGTCGGTGGATTGCTCTGGCAACTCTGATGCTGAGCAGCTCCAGCGGATGGGCAGATGCGGATCTGCAAACAGCAGTTGATCAGTTGCGTCAGTTGTCTGAGCAGGGGCAGTCACAGTTGCTCTGGCAACAGGCATCGAAAATGGAAGCTGAACTGGCCGGTGACCCTCAGTTTGATTTCTATTACGGTATGGCGGCGGTTGATACAGGCCATGCCGATGAAGGTGTTATGGCGCTGGAACGGGTGCTGTTGCACTACCCGGAGAATGACCGGGTGCGACTGGAGTATGCCCGAGGGTTGTACCTGATCGGTGATAACGAGATGGCAGAGCGGGCGTTTCAGCAGGTGCTTGAGCGTGAGCCGCCTGATGCTGTTGCCATTCGTATCAACCGGTATCTGAAGCAGATTGAGTTACGTCAGAAACAGTATCTGAGCCACTGGTCTTTTTATGCTCAGGCCGGGTTAGGGTATGACAGTAACCTGAACAGCGCCCCGGAAGATCAGCTTGACCGGGTGCAACTGACTGAAGGCTCTCTGGGCAAAGGTGATAGTTTTAGTGATCTGCGTGCGGGTGGCAGTTTCAGCAAGCCGCTGGACCGGGAAAACCGGCTACTGTTTAGCGGCAGTCTGGAGCAGAAACTGTATGAAGAGGAAAGTGAATTTAACACCCGTACCTTTAACCTGTCGGCAGGCTGGCTGCATAAACTGACCCCGCTACAACGTTTGCGTAGCACACTGAAAGTTCAGAACTATAACTCAGGCGGCAGTACTTACCGTAACCGTGCGGCACTGGCGCTGGACTGGAACTGGAACCTGAATAACACCCTGGGCGTTGGTCTGAATGCTAGCCTCAGTCAGTTGAAGTATCCGGACAGTAGCCTGGCCTGGCGTGATGCTGAACATTACACTCTGGGGGCAAGCCTGTATAAAACACTGCCGCTCTGGCATAGCCCGATTCTGTTTTTTAATGCGTTTTATGGTGAAGAAACCCCGGATGCAACGACGACAGTCAGCCGTGCTTCAGTACAGCGGAAACTGGCTGGCGCCAGTCTGGGCCTGCAATGGCCACTGTCGGATCAGCATCAGCTGACGTTATCGGGTTTCTATCAGAATGCACAGTATGGCGGCCCTGACTGGTTATATGCTGTGGTACGTGACGATGATTACCACGCACTGAGCCTGGGCTGGAATTATAAAGTGTCTGATAGCCTGAGCCTGAATTCCAATCTATCGCTGATTCGTAGCCGCTCCTCCATTGAGCTTTACGACTATGAGCGTGAAGTTTTCTCCCTGAATCTCAAGTACGAGTATTGATACGATGGCCCGTGATCCGTTCAGTTCCCGTTTCTGTACTTATAGTCGTGTTGCGACACCTCTGTTGCCCTTTCTGCTGGTATTTCAGCCTGCCCAGGCAGCAGAACTGGCTGGAAGAGTATTGCTCAGTGTTGGTAAGAATACGGTTATCCATGCTGATGGTTCCCGTGAACGGGCATGGATACGCACAAAGCTGTATAGCGGTGACACTGTGGAAACGGGCCCAAAAGGGCGGGTTCATATCCGCTTTACGGATAAAGGCACTGTATCTCTGAAGCCGGATACAGTCTTTCGTGTTAACAGCTATACCTTTACACCACAGGAAAAAACCAACGGTAAAGCTGACTATCAGTTGCTTAAGGGCGGTATGCGTAAGCTGACCGGCCTGATCGGAAAGGTTGATAAGGGCAATTACCAGCTGAAAACTGCGGTGGCGACCATCGGTATTCGTGGTACCAGCTATCGGTTGGCGCTGGTATCCGGGCAGCAAGGCGGGGCGTCACCGGCAGTACAGGGGCCTGTGCCTGGTTTGTACCTGGGTGTGGATAAAGGAGCTATTTCGGTCACTAACCGTCAGGGCGAAGTTATTTTGCGCCCTGGTGAGTTTGGCTTTGTACCATCCTCAGACGGCCGTATTGAGACCCGAATTCAACCTTATGTCATTCTGCAAGATGACGCGCAGGGCACCGCAGCGGGTGAGTCGGGCCTGGATGAAGAACTGGATGATGTTGAGCCGGCTTCGAAGCAACGGGATGAACAGGGCAGTGACACTGGGATTCCGACTGAGTCGAGCCAGGGGCAAACAAATGGCGACGAAGATGGTGCTACAGATGCGATCAGTCCTGAAAAACTGTCTTCTTCCCCTCTGTCTTCCAGTACTACGGTGGTCAGGCTGGATGCCGGTAGCAGTGAAATGCAGGCTGAAACATTGCCTGAACCGGATAATCAGGGTGAAGGTATTGCAGCAGTAGATTCTCCAGTTACTGATACTGCACCTGAAGCAACAGAGCTGGATAAAACCGTCGGTGATTTTGGTAACCAGGCGCTGGCAGAAGGAGAACAGCCCGCAGCTGATAATGCTGGTAGCGTTGTTGTTGATACGGACAATGATCAGGTAACGGTTATTACACCGCAGCCAGAACCGGAACCGCAGCCAGAACCGGAACCACAGCCAGAACCGGAACCGCAGCCAGAACCGCAGCCAGAGCCGGAACCACAGCCAGAACCGGAACCGCAGCCAGAACCGGAACCACAGCCAGAACTGGAACCGCAGCCAGAACCGGAACCGCAGCCAGAACCGGAACCACAGCCAGAACCGGAACCGCAGCCAGAACCGGAACCGCAGCCAGAACCGGAACCAGAGCCACAACCTGATAGCAGTACACCACCACCTCCGCCTCCTGCCGCTGCCGTAACTTCTACAGCCGTTGCTGATAGCTCGGTGTTGCTGAGTTATATACAGGGCAGTAGTGCGTTAACGGCTGAGCAAAAGGGTTGGGTGGTTAATGGCTCGCTGCATGATCTGACGCTGGCAACAACACCGGATGGTACGGCAAATACAGTGCATTCCGGCAACTCGGGTGGTTTCAGTTTTAATGCTTCAGGTGCCGCTAATACTGATAATCATGATCAGACTGGAAACCTGAGTGAAACTGGTAAGCAGGTATTCTGGGGTTTATGGCAGAGCAACTGGCAAACAACCGATAGCAGTGTGGTGCAGACGCCTGCGGGTGCCTTGCATTATATTCAAAGCCCTGACACGACAACGGTTGCACAGGTGGCCGGCAAGGCTTCGGCCAGCTCCAGCCCGGTGCTGTATCAATTGAATACATCAGCAGGGACGAGCCCGACCGACCAGAGTGGATCTGCGTTAGGAGGCTTGCAAAGGGGCAGCCTGGTGATGGACTTCCAGAACCCTGCATTGACGGCATTGAATGTACAGGTGGTCGATACCGCTGGTAGCCGGACAATGACCATTGAAGAAGGTAGTGGTACAGCCCCTGATTTTACGCAGCAGCAGCACGTGACTGGTGTGAACGGTGTTTTGAGCGCAGGTTGTCCGACTGGGGTAAGTTGTTTGTCTGCCAGTGAAAACTATACCGGTCAGTTTGGTTACAGTTTTGTGGGAAGTGCCGCAGATCGTCTGATCGCTAGTTATGGCCTTTCGCGCACATCGGGCAGCAGCGGGCCTGAGCACACTGTTGGTACGTTGGTGTTTGATCAGGTACCGCTGAACAGTGTGAACTATCAGCTGGTGTTTGATGGCGGTTCTTCGCAACGACTTGGTATCAATACCGGTATCGCTCAGGTATCAGTGAATGACCCAGCCGCTTCGGCATTTGACCTGTTGTGGGATACCAGCCACGGTTATCATTACCTGTTTTCCACCAGTACGGCCCCTGAAACTGGGGTCAGTGGTTATCTGGCAGACAGCAGTGCCGGTGGTGATGCCAGCAATCGGATCAGTTGGGGCTTATGGGATACCGGCAACTGGACACTGGTGCAGGACGGTAGTGCGCCAGTGGCGGGCGCTAGGCCGCTATTCTATACCTCGGTTGACCATCTGCTTGATATGGTGTCGTTGCCATCGTCGGGGCGCTATCGTTATAACCCGGTGTCCGGGTTTGCACTGGCCAGTACCACACAGCAACCACTGGTGCCTGGCCTGCACTATTTCGAAATTGATTATGGCCTGGGTAGTATGACTGATTTCAGGCTGGGCGTTAGTTCGCCCAACTACAGTTACGATTACCGGTTATCAGGTAATGCACCGCCTGTGCCGACGTCGGGCGATAGCTGGAGTGTATCGCTGGAAGATAGCGGTAGCTCTGTGATTACCGGTACTGCCACGATTCAGTTTGCCGGTGATGCGGCCAGTGAAGCAAAGCGGGCTGTTGCCGCGCTGGAGCTGGGTGGTGCCAGCGGTGATGGTAGCTTGCTGGGTGTTGCCGCTTACGAGGCGACCGTTGCGCAAGCATTACCCCTGCCTTTGGGCACCCCTGTGCTGTCCACTTTTGTACTGGACACTAATGCCGGGTCACCGCCAGCGATTCCTCGTAGTTATTTACAGACCGCTGAAGCCGGAGCAGATGTACTGGAGGTTGATTCCATTGATAGGGGGCTGGTACAGACTACGCTTTCAGCAGTAAATGTCAGCCATAGCGAAGATGGTTCAACCATCTGCAATAGTAGTGGTTGTACATTTAACCTGAACAACGCCGGTGCAACACGTGGAACTGCCTCTATCGGTGATGTGCATTTTGGTAGCATCAGCAGCGGCTGGTCAGCACAGGTTGATAGTAGCGTGTTACCTGCAATTGGCAGCTACCATTACATCTACTCAGACAATCCGACCAGCTCGGCGGAGCTGAGCGGGCAGTCAGAGATGCGCTTGTACCAGGTTGCAGGTAGCAGTCAGCCAACGGATATAGCTGGGGGTAATGGTACAGCACCGTCTGGCGGTACAGCGTTGGTGGATTTCAGTAGTAATACGCTGGTAGAACTGACGCTGGCTCAGACATTCGGTGCGAATACGTGGAAGTATCAGTCTACAGCGACTGACGGTATTGATACCTCGCTTTCAACTCAGCGTGTTGACTTGACAGGGAATTGTTCGGGTTGTTCGCCAGCTACTTCTCATACCGGACAGCTGGGGTACAGCTTTGCCGGTGATAATGCAGAACATTTACTGACCGCCTATGAAGCAAGTCATGATGCCTCCGCCACGGCTCAGACAGGTGCGGTGCTTTACGATACTGTCCCTGCTAATGTTGATGATTTTCAGTTTATCTACTCCGATGGCAGTGGTGCGGATATACGTCATCTGAAAGCGGGCAGTGGGCAGGTCATACTGAGTAATACGGATTACCTGACATTGCATCAGGCGGTTCTGACAGATAGCCATGGCAGTCTTTATCTTACCGCAGAGGGTAGTGCCAATAATTACCCTTACACATTAGGTGATGGCACCAGCGAGAGTTATATCAACTGGGGTTACTGGCAGGCAGGCTGGAAGCGCTGGTTATCTTCCAGTCTGGTGACTGCTGCACAGCCAATTGCTTACGCCAGTACACATAAGGCGTTGTCGCAGTCCGAAGTGGCCGCGCTGACCGGCCAGGGCACTTTACGTTATACCCCGCCAGACCTTGCTCAGGTGAGCCTGTTCAATGTGTCGGGCGCCAAAGCGACCGTCACTGAAAACTACATTG
This sequence comes from Marinobacterium sp., assembly GCA_025800125.1. Taxonomy (GTDB): domain Bacteria; phylum Pseudomonadota; class Gammaproteobacteria; order Pseudomonadales; family Balneatricaceae; genus Marinobacterium_C. The sequence continues at coordinate 27,316 of JAOXSF010000053.1, read as the reverse complement.
AGGTGGACATGGCCGCGCAGCAGGTTACTGATCTCAGGTTGGATCTGGACCTTGGGGGGGGAGCGCGTAATTACCGATATGAACTGGCAGGTGGCAGTGCTGTCAGCCTGAGCAGTGCTTTTTCGGCAGACAATACTGTTGCATTGACACTGGCTGAGACCCTGATGGGGATTTCTGGCACAGGTGATGCGAGCCTGCGTTTTAATGGCGATTATGCTCAGTATCTACTGGCCAGCTACGATCTGCCTGCGGAGGGTGCCAATGATGGCGGTACTGTTTATGGTACGGCCGGTTACCAGGCCACACAGATGGCTTCAGGGTTTATGAATGTTGCCTTTCTGTACGATGACAGCGCAACTCAGACTGCCTCCAGTGTGGCGGTTGATGCGACGTCAGACCCCGTTGGTTTGCAGGCGGTAAACAACACAACCGGTGTGCCGGTTTCTATCTCAACCAGCAGCAATAACTGGGCCAGTGGTAATGGCCAGGGCACATTTACAATCAGTAATAGTGCCAGTGCTGTACACAGTAGCAGCGGTAGTAAAACTGAAGCTGGCAAAACCGTGCGCTGGGGATACTGGAGCAGCAATGGCACGGTGCTGACATCAAATGGTACCCCACTGGCCCAATCAGGTATGCACTATATTCACGCATCTGAAGTGATTACCCCGGATGCCATGGCGGCGTCTTCTGCGGGTGTGTTGCGTTATAGTCTTGCTGGACAGACAGCGCCGACCAGTCATACCGGGACTACGGGTACGCTGAATAGCGCCAATATGCTGGTTGATTATGGCCGGGCGCAAATTCTGTCGCTGGATATGGTGCTGAACCTGGACAGCAAAGACTGGCTACTGTTTAACGCTGCTGGCCCGATATCGTTGGCGGGTGCGGCTACCAGTCAGCGTGTGACTTTGAACGGGCTGGATACCACACAGACCGATACGCTTTCAGGCCATGGCAGTATCAGCTTCTCAGGTGTAGCCGGTGCCGCGGCTGATCTTGTCTCAGGCAGTTATGCGCTGACGAATGCGACGAACACCACCGGGATGAATGGGGTGTTTGCGCTGACACAGCAAGCGTTACAGCCTTTTGATCATGCGATGCTGATGGTGATGCCATTGACGGAAAGTGGTACTGCAAGTGTTGGGTTGCTTAATCTGCATGGGCAAGCTGTCTATATACCCTCTTCGTCACTGGTCGGACTGCCATTGTGGGCTGACCTGCAAGACCTTTGTGGTGGTACTGGTGCCTGTGTGCTGGACACCACACATCGTTCAGCCACTGAAAATACTACCGGTACCATCCGCTGGGGCAGCTGGGCGACAGGTAACTGGTTAGTTAATTCCGGTGCCAAGGCTGCACTCAGTGGCGCGCCATTGCTATTTATCGACAGTGAAAAAACCGATAGCTTCAGCCAGGCAGCGGCTTTGCAAGGTGCTCTCTATCTCGCTGATAGTGCCTCGATGCAGATCAGTGCCAGTGATGGCAATATTGTGTCGGGTATGGAGGCGTCTGCTGTGCTGGACTTCAACCGGATGCACCTGCTGCATGCTGATGTGAAGTTCGATATAAGTGGTACAGGGTATCAATATGAGACAACAGCAACCACGGCGGTGACAGGCAGTGCTGTTGATCTGGCGTTAGCGCGTACGGGAGGTTCCAGTGATGGCAGTGGTGATCTGAAGTTCTCGCTGGTGGATCGTGATAACGATAACAGTATGCAGCAGGCGATGTCGGCGTTTAAATTGACAGATACAACTGACGCTGCCAATACAAAGTACTTCTCTGGTACAGCAGCTTATAGCCGTACTGAATCTGATACCCCGGATAAATCGGCCACTCAGTTACTGCTGGCAACGCAACAGGGTACGGCAGGAAGCCATCAGACGTCAGTCTTGTCTGTCACTGATCAGGATAGCCGTATTACCGAAAATTCGGATGGGAATCTGACCCTGGTAACCACCGGGCACTGGATCAATACAAGCAACAGGCATGTACTGGCAGGTGATACCGCAAGCACTGGCAGCCATGGCTCGCTGGATGTGTCCTGGGGGCGCTGGGCGGATGATGCCTCACAAGGTTCGCTGGAAGGGGCAGATATAGCACTGAGTCGTCTGCACTATATCCAGGCCGCTTCCCGTTTTTCTGATAACGATATTCTGAGCCTGGGTGGTACCTCTGCGGCGACAGCGGTTGGCACGGTTTCTTACCGGCTGGCGAATGCTGCAGATGGTAGTGCGCCAACCAATCAGGATGGAACAGTGGGGGTGTACAATCCGGCAGGCACCAGCATGGGGGTTAATTTTGGTACCCAGCAGATTGTTTCAACTTCGATTGATATGACTATCGACAGCCAGCATATTGTACTGACTCAGAAGCCAGGTGCTGTTGATCTGGCAGATGTACTGTCAGGCAATGCGATCCCGTTGGAGTCAGGCGCTACCAGTACAGTAAGCGGATTAGATGGTGGCGCACGTGCTGTCTTTGTTGGTGAGCCTGTGCCGATTGGTTCAGGGACGCTGATTGGTGTACCCCAGGGGGTTATCAGCAGTTTTGGTGCCAGTAATGGTAACGAATCTGTTTCCGGTGCGGTTTTACTGAGTAATCCGACGGCTCCATAACAGGTGAGATAAAAATGCCCAGCATTTCCACAGCAATACCGGGTGTATGAAAAATGATCACTGTCACGCCCTTCCGGCCCATTGCGCCTGTCTTATCAGACAGGCAAAATACTCCGTTCCATCTATCTGGGAGCCGTTGTTACCTGCAATGAAAATCCGGGCATTCTTCGCACTGACCCTGCCGCAGTCTGTTGTACGCTGGCTGGCCGATCACGCTGACAGTCTCTGTGCTTATGACCGGCAGATGGAAGTCAGCTGGGTTGATTCCGAGCAGTACCACCTGACGCTCTGTTTTCTGGGTGAGATTGAGCTGGAGCAGGTAGACAGGCTGGAGCAACTCAGCCGGGAGCACCTCAAAGAGGTTCTGTCGCTGCAGGTACACCTTAACGCTGCTGAATATTATCGCGTCAGTAAACGGCTGGCCCTTGTAGCCGCACTGACCAGCGAGTGCTCAGCATTGATGGCATTGCACGATACGATGATCAACATCGCCAGAGAGGCGGGTGTTGAGTATGAAGAGCGAGATTTCAAGCCCCATATAACGCTGGGTCGGCTGGATGCGAAAAACCATTTCAGTCAGCCGGAAACCTGGCCAGAACTGGATCTGTACAGCCTGGCTGATTCTGTTGTGCTGTTACAGAGTCGGCCGGGTGAACGTGGCTCTATCTATACACCGCTGTTCGAGATACCGCTACAGGACCTGTCCTGAACGCGAAATTTCCGACCTGATTACCGGCAGCAGCAGACTGCCGGGCTTACATAACGTTCGAAACGACAGTTTTCCGAGACAATACTTTTTTCCGAGACAATACTTTCGAGACAACTATGCGCACACCAGAACTGCTGTCACCTGCGGGGACACTGAAAAATATGAAGTATGCGTTCGCTTATGGGGCGGACGCCGTTTACGCCGGTCAGCCCCGTTACAGCCTGCGGGTGCGTAACAATGATTTCAACATGGATAACCTGGCTGATGGTATCAACTATGCCCATGAACATGGCAAGAAGTTTTTCCTGGCCAGTAACATCATGCCTCATAATTCCAAGTTGAAAACCTATCTGGATCATATGCGTCCGGTGATAGAGATGGGGCCAGATGCACTGATCATGTCCGACCCGGGTCTGATCATGATGGTGAAAGATGCCTTCCCTGACATGCCGATTCATCTGTCAGTACAGGCTAACACCATGAACTGGGCATCGGTGAAATTCTGGCACCGGGCAGGCATTGAGCGTGTCATTCTCTCCCGCGAGTTGTCGCTGGATGAGGTGCAGGAAATTCGTCAGCAATGCCCAGAAATGGAACTGGAAGTATTTGTTCATGGTTCTCTGTGTATCGCCTACTCGGGCCGTTGCCTGCTATCCGGTTACATTAATAAGCGTGATCCAAACCAGGGAACCTGCACCAACAGCTGTCGCTGGAAATACGATGCCCATGAAGCCAAAGAGGGTGATAATGGCGATCTGATCCCTGTTGCCCAGCAAGCGACTGAGCAGGCAAACAGTGGTGTAGAGCAGTTCGAGCCGACCACAGACCTTGGCCTGGGTGAGCCGACTGACAAGGTTTACCTGCTGCAGGAAGAGACCCGTCCAGGTGAATATATGCCAGCGTTCGAAGATGAGCATGGCACCTACATCATGAACTCCAAAGACTTGCGTGCTATTCAGCACGTTCACCGTCTGGCCGAGATGGGCGTTGATTCCCTGAAGATTGAAGGCCGTACCAAGTCTCACTATTACGCTGCCCGTACTGCTCAGGCATACCGCCAGGCGATTGATGATGCGGTTGCAGGTAAGCCGTTTGATATGTCATTGATGGATACCCTGGAAAACCTTGCCAACCGTGGCTACACCGAAGGTTTCTATCGTCGTCATGTGCATGACGAATACCAGAACTATGAAGTGGGCAACTCTGTTGGTGTTCATCAGCAGTTTGTCGGTGAAGTACTCGGTCGCGACGGTAATATGATTGAAGTGGATGTGCGTAACCGTTTCGAAGTAGGTGATACGCTGGAGCTGATGACACCATCAGGCAATAAGCGTTTCAAACTTAATAGCATGATCAACAAGAAAGGCGAAGAAACCGATGCGGCGCCTGGTTCTGGCCACCGTGTGCGTTTTGAAGTAGATGCTCCACAAAGTCTGGAATTTGGCCTGTTAATGCGTGATCTGCCAAACGCTCCGGCACGTTAAGCTGTTCGTTGCGACTGAGCATTTTGTGCTTGCTGTATGTCAGGCATGAGTGTTCAGCTGGATATTGCAAAGCCACCTTTGGGTGGTTTTGTGGTTTTCAGGGAGCGGGTTGTCTGACCGGAATGCGCGACAAGCCCCGTACTTCTGGTGCTGGGATGTGTTGCATCACTGACTCAGGCTCAGTACTGTAGTTACCCTCTAGGTAGGCGTCTGACAAAACTAGGCGTCTGACAAAACGTGTCTGATAAAGCAGAGTCGTCTCTGGGTATCAACAGTCTCTGGGTATCAATAGCCTCTGTATATTCAACAGCCTCTGTATATTCAGCAAGGCGCCACACTCTGGAGCGAAACGGGAGCCATAAAATGGAAAGTAACCGTCTACTAATGGAACTTGAACGCCACCGTCGCCTGATTAATCGGGATATTATTGATGAAGCAGTACCAGAGCTGACGCTGAGTCGCCTGGAGCCTATGTTGCGCATGGTGGCTCATGCACGGGCTGACTATATTGCTGAGCTTGTATCACTCTCTGACGCTTGTCAGGGTAGTAAGCCCAGCACTGAACAACTGACACGGCTGAAAGCGAAACGGCTGGCATTTGAAGAATTAGTTGCCGCCGTCAATGCACTGGAAAATGTGGTGCAACGCGATTATCTGACGATTGGTGATTGAATCAATTCTACCGACCAAAGCGTTGCAGTATGGTGGCAACAGCGCTGTGGTACTGGCTACCAAACATGTTCAGGTGGTTCAGCCAGTGATAAAGGTTATAAAGGTCAATACGTGATTCAAAGCCCTGTTCAATCGGTCGTTCGCTGTTATAGCCCCTGTAAAACGCTTCACTGAAGCCACCAAACATACGTGTCATTGCCAGATCACTTTCTGGCCAGCCATAGTAGCAGGCTGGGTCAATCAGCCAGGGGCTGTCCTTGCTGTCTACCAGAAAGTTTCCTGCCCAGAGATCGCCATGCAGCAGCGCAGGCTGTTGTATGGGGATCCACCGTGATAAACGCTGACAGAGTTGCTCCAGCTGGTTGATGTCCTGCAAGGTCAGATAACCGCTATCCCGCGCTATTTTGCCCTGCAACAGCAAGCGTTGCTGGCTGAAAAATGCAAAGCCGTCATCATTACGAAGGTTACATTGTGGTGTCAGACCGCAGAAATTATCCCGTGCAAAACCAAAGTACCCAACAGGCCGGTTATGTAACCGGGCCAGTTGTTTGCCGAGGGTAAACTGGGCACTGTCAGAGGGAGGGCCTGGTTCAATCCATTCCATGACCAGCATCTGTTCATTCTGTGCAATTACGGCTGGAGCCTGAATAACACCGCTGCCTGCCAGTTGTTGCAGATTGAACGCTTCGGCCTTATAGAACCCCGAAGGTGGTGCTTTATGATACTTGAGCAACAGCTTGCGCTGATCTTGCAAAATCAGCTGATAGCAGTTATTGATAGCACTACCGGATACCGGTACCCAGTGCAGCACACGAAAGTCATGCTGAAGATAAAGCTGTTGTTCCAGTTGCTGCTGAAAGTCTGTTTCATCCATAGCGGGGCTGTTGCCCGATGTGCTTGCAGAGAAAGAGTTCGCAAAGAAAGGGTCAGTCGGGTTCATGGGAGGCCTGACAGGTTGTTAAGGGAAAAGGCTGGTGCCCTGTCTATTAACATAGCTTGGCAGGAAGTATTTATGGGTACCATAAATCCGTCAGGGGTAAACCCCAATCAGTCCCGACCTGTGAGTATCACTGCGCTGGCCTGACCGGCGTTATTTCTTACCCCAGATATCGGCCTGAAAGCCTGGTGGATGCTGTTTGCGAGCTGCTGCTGGCGGTGCCGGTTGGTGCGATGTTGCAGTACCCGCTGTTGCCGGGCGGGCTGTGCTGTTATCAGATGTTTTGCTGATCGTAACTTTCTTGCCCTTATGGCGCAGATAGAAGTGCTCTACTTTCTCGCGGGCCCAGGGGGTTTTACGCAGAAACTTCAGGCTGGACTTGATGCTGGGGTCTTTACGGAAGCAGTTAATCCGTATTCTTTGCGCCAGTGTTTCCCAGCCATAGTGGTCTACCAGTTCGGTCAGTAATGCCTGCAGGGTTATACCGTGCAGGGGGTTGTTTCTTTGTGCCCTGCCTGCTGATGAGCCACTTGTGGAGGAAGCCTTGCCAAGGGAATTGCTTGTCTGAGCGTTGCTTTTCTGAGTATTCATGTGAGCATGGTAACAGACTGTCTGCTGGTGGAGTATGGCTGCTTGCTGCATGGCAGTGATTACCGTAGGCTGGCCGGAAATTTCTGCTAGAACCTGTTCAGTTATAGGGTTTCGGGGTTTATGACGGCTGCTATGGATCTGCGCAAGTACCACTTCTGGCGCGCGCTTCGCCCTTTTTCGTTTACGGTTTCACTGTTTGCCTGCCTGACAGGTATTGCTGTGGCTTCGTCTGAAGGCATTGTGGAGCCCTTGCGGGCATTGCTGGTTGTCATGGCCGGAGTTTTATTGCAGGCCGGGGTTAACCTGATTAACGATTATGCCGATCTACCGCTGCTGGCTGAGCAGGGAGACATAGCTCATCAGGCGCGTGAGCAGGTACGGCGTAACTTCCAGGCTGGACTGGGCTGTTTTGTACTGGCGGCACTGGTTGCGTTTTACCTGATTGCCCAGGTTGGGCTGCCGTTACTATGGGTTTGCATTGTCGGGTTGGCAGGGGCGCTCTGCTATACGCTGGAACCGGTTAACTATAAAGCCCGTGGTCTGGGTGTGGTGCTGGTTTTCTGGCTGATGGGCGTACTGATGGTCTGCGGTAGCTATATGGCGCTGGCAGGAGAGCTCGGACAGCCTGTGCTGCTGTTTGCTATTCCGTTCAGTTTTCTGGTATCGCTGCTGTTGCTCAGTAATGAGCTACGTGATTATGAATCTGATCTGTGTGATGGAATAGGCACCCTGTCGGTACGCCTTGGCTACCGCTGGGCCTGTCGGTTGTACCAGCTGTTGCTATTGCTGGCCTGGCTTACAGCCCTGGTACTGGACTGGCAACGCTTCTGGCCGTTGCTGCTGGTGTTGCCACTGGTGTGGACGCCCTTGCAGTTACTGGATGGTGCTGTTGCTGCCCGTCGCCGCCTGACCCCCCTGACAGGTCGCCTGCTGACTGCCTTCAGCATGGTCTACTGTTGCTGTCTGATGTGGGGCTGAACATGTAAGCCTGGATCGACAACAGGGGTTCAATTGCCAGACTTAACCCAGTGGCAGTGCCGGGTCGGCTTTGACCTCACGCACCGCGATACTTGACCGAATCGAGCGTACACCGGGTAGCTGACGCAGTTCTGTCTGGTGGTCTGCAAACTGTTCCAGGTCGCGGGCGATAATCTGTAACAGGTAATCAGCGTCACCGGTAATATTGTGGCACATCAGCACCCAGTCGAGCTGTTGCAGATGCCGTTCAAAACTTTCGCTGGTAGCTACATCGTGCTGCCCCAGTGCAACCTGTACAAACGCAATTACACCAAACCCCAGCCGCTGCCGGTTAAGCTGACAGCGGTAACCATCAATATAACCTTCCTCTTCCAGGCGCTTCCAGCGGCGCCAGCAGGGTGTTTCACTGAGGTTGATCTGTTCTGCTAGTTTTGTATTACTCAGACGGCCGTCACGCTGGATCTGTTTCAGTAGTTGCAGATCAGTACTGTCCAGATCTGTTGCAGCATTGTCCTTGAGTGTTTTTTTCATCTGGTCGGTTTCCCGGTTAATGTTTGTCTGAAGGATAATTTCTAAAAACTGGCAATCAAAGGAACTTTCTGCTCAAAAAATAGATGTATAAAGTTTAAATAGCAAAGTTATTCCCTCTGTGCGGCGTAAACTTATCCGCATTAAAACGATGTATGGCAGCTATGCCTGCCTCAGGCTCAGAGGGAATAGCGATGGCAGTTGAGCAATTAATGATCTACATGGGTGCGCTGGTGGCGATTCATCTGGCACCCGGCCCGGATAATATCCTGGTGGCCAGTACCGCGCTGAGTCAGGGCTGGCGAGCGGCACGCAATGTCTGTCTGGGGATCAGCTGTGCGCTGTTCATTCATCTGTTGTTATCTGTTCTGGGGCTGTCTGCCTTGCTGGCGGCAAGCCCGCTGGCCTTCGAAGTTTTGCGCTGGGTGGGCGTTGTGTATCTGGTCTGGCTGGGTGTACAGAGTTTGCGTACTAGGCAGGCGAAACTGCAGCAAGCCGTTGTATTGAATGGCTGGCAGCATTGGCGACGTGGTTTGCTGGGGAATCTGCTTAATCCTAAAGCCTGGGTGTTCTGCGCGCTATTTCTGCCGCAATTTATTGAGCCTGCTCGTGGTGAAGTACTGTTACAAGGTGTGGAGCTGGGCGCGATGTTACTGCTATTCAACCTGACATTCCTGATGTTGCTGGCCGTTATGGCGGGATGCCTGGCTGACCGTTTTACTGCCCGTCAATCCGTGGTGGGGCGCTGGTTGATGGGGTCTGTTTTCTTTGGCCTGGCCGCGCGAATGGTACTGCTGGAGAACGCTGCACTTTAACCGGTTGCCCTTATTACTGATCTTGATGTGTGGGCAGGTGGTGATGACGTTCAGAGTTTATTGGCCTGATTAATATGTTTTCAAGGTGGCCCTGATCCGGGGGTACTCCATCAGCTTGCAACTGCCCTGCAGGCTGTTTTGTCCGGGTGGCTATGCTGGCCATCCGGTTTCTTTTGCCTCTCTTTGTTAAAACCTCTTCCGTCCGCGATTTTTCTGCGTGTAGCCTGGCTGATGTGCTCAGTATTTGTGTTGCCTTTTTACCCTTTCAGATGATCTGGGCCCTTGCTGGTGAAGGATTGGCTTTATATGCAGTCTGTTGCTGAAACTTTTTACCGTTTTTCCTGTCCAGCATCAGTTGATCAGGTTGTGTAATTACTGTAATTGAACAACCGTTATTGATACTGTCTGGTCTCCCGTTGCAGGGAGTTGGTTGTGGAATGGCTGCCGTTGGAGAATAAATGTGTGCAAACCGTGCAGAGATAACAGATATAGCCTGAAGGTCGGTTATAGCCTGAAGGCCGGTTCGATCACCGGGTTGTTGATAAAACATGCTGTGCCAGCACTGATGCTGATGCAGACGTGGTCAGCCCATGCTGAAACGTTGTCGGTCTTGGTAACTACCGTAGATGGTGGGGCTGTCGAAGGGGCGGTGGTTTATGCTGAACCGTCGGCAGGAGCTGTGCCATCAGAACTGACGACGCCGCCATTGCTGATTGCCCAGAAAGATAAAGCATTTGCGCCTTATATCGGGGTTGTGCAACGCAACCGGACGGTGACCTTTACTAACCAGGATGATATTACCCACCATATCTATTCTGCTGCGGGTAACAGTCGCTTTTCTTTTAAAATTGCTGCCGGTGATTCCCATGAAATTATTGCTGGTGCCGGTGAGCCTGATCCGTTTGAAGTTATTTCCATGGGCTGTAATATCCACGACTGGATGAGCGGCTATATGCTGGTGCTGGACACCCCCTGGTTTACCCGGACTAATCAGCAAGGACGGGCTGTGCTGTCACAAGTGGAGCCTGGCACGTACCAGTTGAATGTCTGGCACCCACAATTACAGGCTGCCGATAATCGGGTACAGCAACGAGTTGAATTACACAGTGACCAGACTGTAGTGATTGAACTGGCGCAACCGCTGGCACCGTTGCCGGAACAAAGTGGTGAAGACGACTTTGATTTTCTTGAGGAATACTGAAGCCTCCTGGTAAAACATCGCCCGGCCCTGCATGCTCTGACACATCATGATCACCGCTGATAACCACGCCGAGGACTGACTGGAGCCTATGAATAGTCTGCGTACCAAGGTTTTTATCTTTTTTGTTGCCCTGTTGCTGCTGGTACAGGCGTTATCACTGTGGACGATCTATCAGGCGAATCAGGCTCAGGAGCAGGAGCAGGTCAGTTACCGGCTGGATACAGCAGTCTCAGTATTCCGTACCCAGTATGAGAGCCGGAGCTATTATCTGGACGCTTTTGCCCAGACCGCTGCCCGTGATTATGGCTTGAAGCAGGTATTTGGCGATGATCCTCGCAGTTTTATGGTGGCATTGAATAATCACCGCAAGCGCATAAAAGCGGATATGGCGATTGCTATTGGTGCTGACCAGAAGGTAATCGGCCAGCTATTACGTCGCCCGGATAGTGAAGGGGGTAAAGTACGGCTGGGGCCCGGGCGAGGGGAGTTGTTCAGCGGTCGCCGGTGGTTGCAGGATACCGCAAGTGCCGCTCTGTGCCCGCTGGATGATGATATTTATCAGGTCAGCTTTGCACCCTTGAAAAGTGGAGCCCAGGTAATTGGCTGGGTGGGGTTTGGTTATCGGATTGACCAGTCATTGGCACAACAGTTTGCTGATATTACTGATCTGAATATTGATTTCATGGCCCAGGGGCCCGATAGCCGCTGGCGCACACTGGCTTCGGCGGTTAACTCTGGTAATGCGTTGCGGGTGGCGGATCAGGGTGAAAAGATTATTAACCAGCAGATACCGTCTGGACTGATCGCAACCACCGAGCAGATCGGTGATGCCGAAGGACAGCAGGTCGTAGCAGTGGTGTATGGTTCGCGCTCCAACCTGCTGGAAACCATACGCAATCGCTGGTGGCATTTACTGGCGCTGGAAAGCGGTATTGTACTGCTGGCTATGCTGGCGGCATTTCTGCTTGCCAGCAGTATCAGTCGGCCGGTCAGACGACTGGTGCAGCAGGCCCGTTATATCGCCAGTGGTAATTATGATACGCCGGTAGAAGTGACCGGTAGTAGTGAACTGGGCCAGTTGGCCCGCGAGTTTAATCAGATGCAGCAGGCGGTGCTGGTGCGTGAGCAGGCAATCAGTCACCGCCTCTACCATGACTCGCTTACAGAACTGCCAAACCGTAACTATCTGCGCCAGCAACTGGAGCAGATGCAGGCCCATGACAGTTGTTTCACACTGTTTCACCTTGATATTCGCCGCACCAAAACAGTGAACGACACCTTGGGCTACCTTGCTGGGGACAAGCTGATTCAGGAAGTTGGCAAGCGGCTGGCTGAACTGCCGCAGATGCTGGAGTTCGGTCACCTGGGGGCGGATGAGTTTGTGATGGTGGTTGAGGGTACCGCAAAGACTGAGATTAACCAGTGGTGCGAACGCATTACCGCAGCCATGGAAGCGCCGCTGGGCAGTGAAGATATTCAGTTGCATCTGCAATTACATGGCGGCATTGCCTGTGCCCCGGAAGATGCTTGTTCTGCGGCACAGTTGCTGCAAAAAGCGGATACTGCACTGAGCCACGGTAAACGCAGTGGTAAGCCGTTTCAGCGTTATGAGACCTCCATGGATGCCGATGCTGCCCGTCGTCTGAGTCTGGTGAATGACCTTAAAGCCGCTATAGAGCAGGATCAACTGGTGTTGTTTTATCAACCTAAACTGGATATCCGACAGGGGGTTATCAGCCACCTGGAAGCACTGGTGCGCTGGATTCATCCAGAACAGGGCATGGTACCGCCCGATGCGTTTATCTCCATTGCAGAACAGACTGGCCAGATTGATAACCTGACCCGCTGGGTTATTCGCGAGGCTGCGCGTCAGTACAGTGTCTGGGCCGGGCAGGGCCTGAAGCTTTCCATTGCGGTTAACATTTCAGCCGAAAACCTCAAAAATCAGCGCTTTACCGCTGAACTAAGAGAGATTTGGCAACAGTTTGAGCTGCCAGTAGATGCGCTGTCTCTGGAGGTGACCGAGAGTGCTGTCGTTGATGACCCGGCCTGTGCGGTAGCGATGTTGTGTGAAATTCGCGAGGCGGGCATAAAGCTGTCGATTGATGATTACGGTACTGGTTATTCATCACTGGCACAGCTGAAACAGTTGCCGGTTGATGAATTGAAAATCGACCGGTCGTTTGTCGATCGTGTCGCCTGTGATACTGACGATCAGATTATTGTGCGTTCCACCATCCGCATGGCTCATGATATGGGATTGTCGGTAGTCGCTGAAGGTATTGAAGATCAGCAAACGCTGGACTGGTTGGCGCAGCAGCAGTGCGATCTGGCACAGGGTTACTTTATCAGTCGTCCGCAACCGGCAGCAGAGCTGGAACGCTGGTTGGAACAGAGTGACTGGGACCCGCGTAAGATAAAGACCTCGCTTGATGCAGAGCAGGTAGAACCTGAATATAACATCTGAGTCATGCGCCTGCGTTGCGCCTCTGAACAGAGTAGCCCCCGAAGGAGTACGGTGGAATGATCTATCGCTGGCTGATGCTGGCGGCGCTGGCCACAGGCCCGGTGCAGGCAGTAGAAGGTGATCTGGCAGGCATTATCGACGTGCGCTACAGCACTGTGGATGGCATTGACAGCTATGTAAATGGTGGTGCCGGGAAATTCCGCTTTGATGGCGGTGGGCAGCTGGCGTTGGCGCAGGCCGGGCTGGTCGGTACATTGGAGTGGGACAATGGTCTGAGTTTTCATGCGGTTGCCAATGGCTATGCGGATGGTGTCGAGGATGGGCTGGGGATTAGCGAGGCATATTTAAAATACCGTACCTTGCCATCAGAAAGTGGGCTGCGCCATGGGGTACGGCTGGGTATCTTCTATCCGGCAATTTCGCTGGAAAATAATGCTACAGCCTGGTCTGTGCCGGATACGCTGACGCCATCAACCATGAATAGCTGGGTGGGTGAAGAGTTACGGGCCACCGGGGTTGAATATACCGCAGAGCTGCTGGGTAAATTCTCAGGCCGCTCCTATGATCTGAAAATGCAGGCTTCACTGTTTACTAACAATGACCCGTCCGGGGCGATGTTATCCTGGCATGGCTGGACATTGAGCAGCCGACAGACGTTGCTGCATGAGAAACTGCCATTACCGGATATGCCCGCCCGTAATGATCTGCTGGCGGCACAGGCACCTGCTTCAGACCCGTTCCATGAAGAAGATGACCGTTGGGGAGTTACACTTTCGACTGAACTGAAGTTGCCACGCAAAGGGCTGCTGCACCTGGGCTGGTATGACAACAATGCCACCCAGTGGCGTCGCACCAAAGGCCAGTATGGCTGGCGTACCCGCTTTGTCTGGGCGGGCTTCAAGTGGCGACTGGCCAAAGCCTGGCGACTGTCAGGGCAGATCATGCAGGGCGATACCCTGATGCAGGCTCCGTGGCGTCAGGATGTGGTCGATAACGATTATCGCAGTGCTTATCTGAAACTGAGCTGGTCTCAGCGTCCGCATCGTATCAGCGGGCGCATCGAAGAGTTTTCGGTCACTGACCTGGACAGTACTGTGGGCGATAACAACGATGAATACGGCAAGGCCTTTACGCTGAGTTATCGCTACCGGGTACAGAAAAACTGGTTTTTGCTGACCGAGTTTAACTGGATTAACTCCAGCCGCTGGGCGCGTACTTATGAGGGTGCAACGCCTGAACTGATTGAACGCCAGTTGCAGTTTGCCAGTCGGTACTATTTTTAAAACTACGCCGTTAAAACCGCGTCGCTAAAACTGCGGTTTTAATACCGCAGCTTTAACGGCGCAGTTTTAATGATCCATTTTTAAGGGCGTATTTTGATGGTGTATTTTTGACGGTATGTGGTCAGTGCTGATTTGAGCGCCTGAGTTTGTCACTTACGACTAAATGCCTGGTACAGGTCTGCCTGACAGGCCTTTCTCTGACTCCGACATGATAGCGTTCTGGTGTATACTGCGCCGCAACGATAACCGGGTACCCGCAGAGATGCGGTCAGCCTGAGCGCTAAATGGTATCTGATATGGCCCGTTGTCTGTGGCCATACTCTGCCTTCATATTCGCTTTCAAAAAAGTCTACCGGAGAGCCTTCCATGTCTGTTATCCGTCAAGATGACTTCGTCAGCTCCATTGCCGATGCCCTGCAGTTCATCTCTTACTACCACCCGATTGACTTCGTGCAGGGTGTACACGAAGCCTATCTGAAAGAGCAGAACCCGGCGGCAAAAGACGCCATGGCTCAGATTCTGATCAACTCCCGTATGTGTGCCGAAGGTCAGCGTCCAATCTGTCAGGACACCGGTATCGTGACCGTCTTCCTGAAAGTGGGTATGAATGTACAGTGGGACGCTGAAATGAGCGTTACCGATATGGTGAACGAAGGTGTTCGCCGTGCCTACATGAACCCGGACAACGTACTGCGTGCTTCTATTCTGGCTGACCCGGCCGGTAAGCGTCAGAATACTAAAGACAACACACCTGCGGTTATCCACTATGAAATTGTGGAAGGTGATGAAGTTGAAGTTCACGTGGCGGCGAAAGGTGGCGGCTCCGAAAACAAATCCAAGATGGTAATGCTGAACCCGTCCGACAGCATCGTTGAGTGGGTGAAGAAAACTGTACCAACCATGGGTGCAGGCTGGTGCCCTCCTGGTATGCTGGGTATTGGCATCGGTGGTACCGCTGAGAAAGCGGCAGTACTGGCGAAAGAGTCGTTGATGGACCCGATTGATATTCATGAACTGCGTGAGCGTGGCCCACAGAACCGCGTTGAAGAACTGCGCCTGGAGATCATGGATGCGGTTAACGAGCTGGGCATTGGTGCTCAGGGTCTGGGTGGTCTGACTACGGTTCTGGACGTGAAAATCAAAGATTACCCGACCCACGCCGCGTCGCTGCCGATCTGCATGATCCCGAACTGTGCTGCTACCCGTCACACACACTTCACCCTGAACGGTGAAGGTCCGGCGGTACTGACACCACCAAGCCTGGATGAGTGGCCGGAAGTGACCTTCGAGGTTGGCGCCAATACCCGTCGTGTCAATCTGGATGAGATCACACCGGAAGCGGTACAGGAGTGGAAAGTGGGTGAAACCATCCTGCTTAACGGCAAGATGCTGACGGGCCGTGATGCGGCACACAAGAAGATGGTTGAGATGCTCAACAACGGTGAAGAGTTGCCGGTTGATCTCAAAGGCCGCTTTATCTACTACGTAGGCCCGGTTGACCCTGTACGTGATGAAATTGTTGGCCCGGCTGGCCCGACTACCGCAACCCGTATGGATAAATTCACCCGTCAGGTTATCGAAAGTACAGGCCTGTTGGGCATGATCGGTAAATCTGAGCGTGGCCCGATTGCAATCGATGCGATCAAGGACAACAAGGCGGTTTATCTGATGGCTGTGGGCGGTGCTGCATATCTGGTATCCAAAGCGATCACCAATGCAGATGTGCTGGCCTTCCCTGAAATGGGTATGGAAGCGATCTACGAATTTGAAGTGAAGGATATGCCGGTAACGGTTGCCGTTGATACCAACGGTGAATCTGTACATAACACTGGCCCGGCCAAGTGGAAGCAGATCATCGCTGAGCAGGTAAGCTGATCGGTTACAGCTGATCGCTTGAAACTGATCGCTTGAAACTGGATAGTCATCTGAAAACAGATGACTGATTGAAAACGCGGCTTTGGCCGCGTTTTCTGTTTTTGTAGTAAAGCCTTGACGGCATCTCGGGTCTCTGTGTTGAAGGCAGACAGTTAAGGGTCTGGCGAAGTACAAATATTGGAAGGGATTAAGCGCTGGAAGGGGTTAAGCGTCAGAAGATATATAAGCGTCTAGCGGGGTTTTGAGCTGCTACTCAGTTTTGATTCTTTGCCCTGGAGCAAGCGAATAATATTGCGCCAGTGGCGCAGTAACAGTAGCAGACTGATGGCACTATACAGTCCGATCAAGGATGGTGTGATCAGCCAGGTCAGCGCCGGTGTCAGTGCCGCAGTGGTCACGGATGCCAGTGAAGCAATGCGACTGAAAGCCATCACCACAGCCCAGCACAGTAACTGTACCAGTGCCAGCGGCCAGCTCAGTGCTAGTGCAACTCCCAGCCCGGTCGCCACACCTTTACCACCCTGACGCATACTCAGCACCGGGAATATGTGTCCCAGCAGTGCTGCCAGCCCGCAGATCCCCTGCATTTCCAGCGGTTGTTCCAGTGCCCGGGCCAGCAACACTGCCAGCAGGCCTTTACCGGCATCTCCTAGCAGGGTGTATGCGGCTGCGCGACGGTTACCAATGCGTAATACATTACTTGCGCCAGGGTTGCCCGAGCCCTGTTGACGAGGGTCGGCGATGCCCATACAGTGGCACACCAGAACCGCACTCGGCAGTGATCCTGCCAGATAGGCCAGCAGTACCAGGCTTACGGTCAGCTGATCAATGTGCGCCATGATGTATCTCAACAGGTCAGGTGAATGGACATAGTCTACATACGCGAACTCGAGGTTGAAACGGTAATCGGTATTTACGATTGGGAGCGGGAGATCCGCCAGACTGTTTCTCTCGATCTTGAGATGGGCACCGATATCAATGCGGCAGCAACCACAGAAGATATTGATAACACCCTGAATTATAAGACGGTTAGCGACCGATTGATCAGTTTTATTAGCGAAAGTGAATTTCTGCTGGTGGAAACCATGGCACAGCAGATTGCTGATATTGTGATGGATGAATTCGGTGTGCGCTGGTTACGGCTGCGGTTGGGTAAGCCCGGTGCTGTGCCAGCAGCAAAAGATGTAGGTGTAATAATTGAGCGTGGGGAACGGTTCTGATGGCCCGTATTTATGTCAGTATTGGCAGTAATCAGCAGCGTGAAAAACATATCCTCAGTTGCCTTGATGCGTTAGCAGACCAGTTTGGTGAGCTGACGCTGTCTTCCGTCTATGAAAGTGAAGCGGTGGGTTTTGACGGCGATAATTTCTATAACCTGGTAGCCGGGTTTGATACCGAACTGGCACCAGGTGAATTGTCGCGCCAGCTCAAAGCGATTGAAGATGCCAATGGTCGTGTACGCAGCGGCCCCCGTTTCAGTGGTCGGACACTGGATATCGATATACTTACCTGGGCGGATCTCAGTGGCGTTCATGACGGTATAGAGCTGCCCCGTGAAGAAGTGCTGACTAACGCATTTGTGTTGCTGCCATTATCAGAAATAGCACCTGATCTGCTCCACCCTCAGGCACAGCGTACCTGTGCTGAGCTATGGCAAGCGTATGACCGCAGTAAACAGCCGCTATGGGCGATTGATTTTAGCTGGCGAGGTCGGATGTTCTCCAGAGCCTGAATATAAGTTAACGGCGTCCAGCCGCCGTGATGACGCACAGGAGGCCTCTCTTGTGTGTCTGGTATTCTTTTCAATGCGTTGGTCTGTATCTGGTCTGCACAGCGCCAGGTAACCTCCTCTCCTGTACAAAACCATACATACTTACAAAGCCATACATACCTACAAAGCCATACATACCTACACAGACAATACTGTCTGTCACTGCCAGAATAGGCGCTCTATCTGAATGGAGGCTGTTATGGCGCGTCTCTTTTTTACCCTGTATTCCGGTATTATCGTCTGCACATTAGCGTTTACGGTGATGTTTGAGCTGATTGCGGCTTTCTGGTTCTACGATGTAGACAGTGCAGATCAGCGCCAGACTGTGCAAAGTTATATGGCGCTATTTAACCGTATTGAGCGGTTAGGCGGTAATACCGAGCTGATGCTGGCGATGCAGCAGACCACGCAAACTAATGGTCTTTTGCTCCGCGAAGTTACCCGTGATCAATTACAGGCACAGCCTGAACTGCAAAATTTACCACCGTCTGGTATACAACTCGACTCACTGCTGGCGGATGATGAAGATACGCTTTATTTCCGACTGGCAAAGGGCGATACGGTTTACCAGGTCAGCCCTGATTATCAGACTGAGTACTGGCAGCAGGAAGATTTGCAGGGCACGCTCTATCTGTGGGGGGTGCTATTTATTAATGCGGTGATTGCAGGCTGCTGGCTCTGGTTTCTGCACCGTAAACTACGTTGTCTGGAACGTTCGGCCTTGCAGATTGCCGCAGGTGATTTCTCCGCACGGGCACCAACCAGTGACAGCCTGACTGTGGGCTCGCTCAATACCGCATTTAATCGTATGGCTGATCGTATCGAACAGCTGATTGCCAGTCATAAGCGGCTGACTAACGCTGTTGCTCATGAGCTGCGCACACCCATTTTCCGCTTGCGTTGCCAGCTGGCGTTGCTGGAGCCCGTCGAACCATACTCTGGTAATGGCCACAGCGAACCTCCGCCGTCTGTTACACCAGACGATTGGGCGCAGAGTTTGCTGGGAATAGAGGAAGATCTGGACGAGCTGGAAACCATGGTGGATGAACTGCTCAGCTATGCGCGTATGGAGCGTGCCGGTCTTGTATTGCAATCAGAACGCCTGCCTGTCGGTGACTGGTTGGCGGCGTTATACCCGAAATTACGGCGCAGTTGCCAGGCTCCGTTATCGCTGAAGTTGCCCAATACATCGGCGGGTGCAGCACCGCTTGCGTCCTTATATGGCGAGTTTGACCCGCACCTGATACAGCGGGCACTGACCAATCTGGTGCGTAATGCTGACCGCTATGCACGCCAGCAGATTGAACTGAAGCTATGGGTAGAGGCAGGCCAGTTGGTGGTCTGTGTTGATGATGATGGCTGTGGTATTCCCGAGGCTGACCGTGAACGGGTGCTGGAGCCGTTTGAACGCCTGGGCAGTGCCCGTGATCGCCAGAGCGGTGGCCATGGTCTGGGGCTGTCGATTGTGCGGGAGATTATGGCCCGTCATGGGGGGCGAGTCGTTATCTCCAGTGCGCCGCTGGGGGGGGCACGTGTTGCGTTGTACCTGCCAGCTGCCCACTAGTCTGCGCCAAAGTCGGTGATCTGTCGTCAGGCTGCTTGCTGTGTGCGCTGTTGCGGTATGCGGAGGCAGGCTTCTATCAGATTACGTTTGCTGAAGTGAAAGCCGGTAATAAAGCTCATGGCAGGTTCTCGGCCCAGTAACCGGTTGCGAATCTCACTGACGCTACAGCCCTGATGCTGTAGGTGGTGTGTAGCCTCAACCAGCTGGCAGATATTTTCATAGCGGGTCTGCAGAGCCTGTTTGCCATGAGTGACCACACCACGGTGGGCGCAAAGAAGAGTATCGAAATCATGTCTGAGCAGGGTTTCCATACTGCGCAGAATACCGTGCAGGTCTTCCTCACGGGCCAGCAGTTTCAGGCGGCTGGACAGGTACAGGTCCGCGGTACAAAGCCAGCCACGTTCGGGCAGTAAAAAGCAGTGCAAATCTGGCGTATGGCCCGGTGTGGCGACAGGCAATACCTGATCGCGGCCGCTGATGATAATTTCATCCGGGAACGGACGGGTAATCACCTTTTCGGCGCTACGCCACATCAGCTTGCGATAGGGTTGAATCTGAAAGCCATGGCGCATAATGAAACCGGTTTTTTCCCCGGCTCGGGGGGCCAATTGCAGGTGCTGGGCAATCCGGGCGGCACAACCGCTGTGGTCTTCATGGAAATGGGTTAATAACAACTGGCGTACTGCACGCTCATCAATAAAACGGCGAATATGCCGCCACTGGTTACGTGGGCCTGCATCAATCAGGGTATCACCCAGCCGGAACACCACAAATGAAGTATTTACTGCCAGGTTCATATGGCCGGTGCGTAGCCCTTCCAGGTCCTGATGTTTTATCCGTTCCAGTACAGCCATGGTGCGATTCCGTTATTGCCAGGTTTTATAGAGCAAAGTAAAACGCCTGGCAGTGTGCCGGATTCTGTCAAAAATACCAGAGCAGAATCCGGCAGTCGCAGTAACCTTTTTTGTCACGTCGATGCTTGTCACATCGATACTTGCCATTTCGACGTCTGTCACTTCGACAGATAGCGAATTCCTTCTTCGATGCCTTCCACAGTTAACGGATACATATGGCCATCTACCAGATCATGAATCAGCCGGATGCTCTGGGTATACTGCCAGTAATCCTGACGGCTTGGGTTAAGCCAGATTACCTTGTCCCAGGTGTCCATAATCCGTTTTAGCCACACCGCCCCGGCTTCCTTGTTCAAGTGTTCGACACTGCCCATCGGGTGGGTAATCTCGTAGGGGGCCATGGAAGCATCACCAACAACGATTACCCGGTAGTCGCGGGTGTAGGTGTGCAGCACCTCCAGCGTGTCCAGGGTCTGGTCAAAGCGGCGGTGGTTATCCTGCCATAGCCGTTCATAGACGCAGTTATGGAAATAGAAATACTCCAGATGCTTGAACTCGGTACGGGCAGCGGAGAACAGTTCTTCACAGATTCTGATATAGGGGTTCATGGAACCACCCACGTCAAAAAACAGCAGTACCTTGGCGGCGTTATGGCGCTCGGGCACCATTTTCAGGTCCAGCAGTCCGGCGTTGCTGGCCGTGGATCTGATGGTATCGTCCAGGTCCAGTTCTTCTGCCGCCCCGGTACGGGCAAACTTGCGCAGCTTGCGCAGTACCACTTTGATATTGCGGGTGCCCAGCTCGACGCTGTCATCCAGGTTACGAAACTCGCGTTTCTCCCAGACTTTCACCGCCCGTTTATGGCGACTTTCGCCACCAATACGGATACCTTCCGGGTTATAGCCGCTATGGCCATAGGGTGAAGTACCACCGGTGCCGACCCATTTATTGCCGCCCGCGTGACGTTTTTCCTGTTCTTCCAGTCGTTGGCGCAGGGTGTCGAGCAGCTTTTCCAGCCCACCCATCGCTTCGATTTCGGCTTTTTCTTCCTCGGTGAGGTTTTTCAGAAATTCTGCTTCCAGCCAGTGTTCCGGGATCAGCGCGTTCTCAAACCCTTCCAGTGCTTCCAGCCCTTTGAAATAGTGGCCAAAGGCCTGATCAAAGCGGTCGAAATACTTTTCATCCTTGACCAGGCAGAGCCGTGCCAGCAGGTAGAACTCATCAATGCTGGCAAAGGCGATGCGCTGTTTCAGTGCTTCCAGCAACACCAGCAACTCCTTTACCGTCACTGGCACCTGAGCCTTGCGCAGGGTAAAAAAGAAGTCGATCAGCATCAGCGTTGCTCACGTCGGGCCATAAATGCCAGGCGCTGCAACATATGCAGATCCTGCTCGTTTTTCAGCAGTGCGCCATACAACGGTGGCACTGCCTGAGTATTGTCCGGGTTTTGCAACACCTCCAGCGAAATTTTGTCAGCCAGCAATAGCTTGAGCCAATCGATCAGTTCTGAGGTAGACGGCTTCTTTTTCAGGCTCTGTACTTCGCGCACCTGGAAGAATATCTCCAATGCTTCACGCACCAGTTCCTGGTGAATATCGGGGTAATGCACCTCAACAATCTGCTGCATGGTGGCTTTGTCCGGGAAGCTGATGTAGTGGAAGAAACAGCGGCGCAGGAAAGCATCTGGCAGCTCTTTCTCATTATTACTGGTGATGATAATAATCGGGCGCTGCTTTGCCTGAATGCGCTCGCCAGTTTCGTAAACGCTGAACTCCATCTTGTCCAGTTCAACCAGCAGATCATTGGGGAATTCAATGTCTGCCTTGTCGATCTCATCAATCAGCAATACAACCTGCTCATCGCTTTCGAATGCCTGCCATAACATGCCCTTGCGGATATAGTTAGCTATGTCATGTACTTTCTCATCGCCCAGCTGGGAGTCGCGCAGGCGGGATACGGCGTCGTACTCATACAGGCCCTGCTGTGCTTTGGTGGTGGACTTGATATGCCAGCGTAGCAGCTTCAGCCCCAGCCCTTGTGCGACCTCTTCGGCCAGCATGGTTTTACCGGTGCCCGGTTCACCTTTGATCAGCAGTGGGCGTTGCAAGGTGATGGCGGCGTTTACCGCCATACGCAGATCATCCGTAGCAACATAGTTCTGGGTACCTTCAAACTTCATCGGGCGCTCCTGTTATTTTTCTCAGAGGGCAATGGCGACGTTGTGGGCAGTGTCTGTACTGCACGAGCCGTGTGGTCAATAAGCGCCCAGTGTAGCAATCAGTGGCAAAAAGGGTAGGGATAGTACTTATCAGATGGGTCAGATTTCGCTCTGATGATTGGAAAGATGGTGCAGAAATGCCAGCGCCTGACGGGGTGTAAGTCTGCCTGGTTCAAAGGCTTCCATTTGGAGTTTGTCCAGCAGTTTATGGAAAATCGGTGACCCGCCTGCATAGCCCATCTTCCAGTTATCAAATAATGGCTTATCGATGTAGTCAAAGGCGATCAGCTCAATATCATCATGGCGTGGGTCGTCGGCGATTTCGATAAACAGTTCTGTCACACTGGCCCGTTCCCCTTCAAGTACCTGTAGAAAATAGCGGTTTTCATAACACAACATACCGCAGATATTCAGTTCAGAGTTATTGCTGCGGGCACGGTCAAGAATGCTGCGCAAATCCTGCAAAGACATATCACGGGTAACGGCACTGCTGTAGATAAGTCGAACCTGCTTCATAAAAGAAACTCCCTGTTCTGGCTGGCGGCTGGTTGGCTGCCGGGTTTGCGAGGCTGACAGGCAATGGCTATCGTTATCAGGCACTGAAAACGCAGCACACTGCATGTATGCAGATAAATATATAGCAAAAAAGAACGAGGGAACGTTTCCTGTGAACAGTTTATATAGCCGATTAAATATTGTTCTATCGGGTACAGACAGCAAATCAGTCAGTGATCTGCTCCCGATAGAAGATAATGCTCGGCAATCAGCCTCTATTGCTACATCATCCCAAAGCGCTCTATTGCCCGTTGACAGTACCGTGCAACGGGCGGGTTCTGTGCGGCATGCCAAAAAACTGTTGCGCATGGAGACTGTTGCCATGCTGATACTGGTGCTGAACAGGGAAGACCAGCTAGAGTCTGCGCGTCAGCTGTGCCGTTATGTACGCCAGGGGTTGGCAAACCGCACAATGCGAATTGTTTTGCTGGGCAACGAAACGTTAGCGCTGGATGAAGTCTGCTGGCTGGAGCAGCATCAGGCGTCCTGTTGTCTGGTGCATACGCAGCGGCGGGCGGCTATTAACCGTTCCGTCGTGCGCCGGGAACTTGATACCTTTATCTGTCTGCAATCTGAGCGTCAACAACGGGCATTGGAGACGGCGTTGTTGATGTCGGTTACCCGTTTTTCTCGAATGAGTGAAGGCATTGACGAGCTGACCCGAAGCTTTGCCTGCACCCTGAGCGAGTTTTGTCATGCTGCACTCTGTGTACAGGCGAAGCCTCAGGCCGATTTGCCAGCATTGTTGAGCGTTTGTTATCCCGAGCTGGATGAATCCCCATACTCGCTCTTGACTGACCCACTACAGAAGCTGATTGATCTGGCTTTTACCCAGAAAACACCACAGGTGCAGCTATTGCCCCAAACTCTGGACCTGGCTGCAGTAGATGCGCATCTGGGAACAACGATTGCCGGGTATCTGGCATTTCCGCTGGTGGTGTACGGGCGTGTGGTGCGGGTACTGGTTTGTCTGATTCCTGGTATGGCGATGGAACGGGTTTCCATGCAGCAGGTTGAAGTAATGAGTAAAGCGGCAGAACAATTGCAGGTGCTACTGGAGCGGCGCAGTGCCGAAAATCAGCTGAAAAATCAGTATGTGCGTCTGAAGCGTACGTTACAGGCATTGAGTACCACCCGCGAGCAGTTGCAGCATACCGAAAAAATGGCGTCCATCGGCCAGCTGGCAGCAGGGATTGCCCATGAGATCAATAACCCGCTGGCTTATGTACTGGGAAACTTCCGGCCACTGGATGAATATGTTGGCACAATGATGAAGATGCTGGAACTACATGGCGAGTTTATGCAGGCGATGGATCAGCAACTGGAAGGACGGGGTGAGCAGTTGCGCCAGACCATCAATGAGTTTGAACAGCAAGCGGATCTGACTTATGTCTGCGATGATATTCGTGCCATCGTCAACGAATCCCGTGATGGACTGATGCGGGTGAAAGATATCATCAGCGATCTGAACTCCTTCAGCCGTAAAGACAGTCTGGAACTGGCGTCTTTTGAATTGTCTGAAGTGGTTGAACAGACCTTGCGTATTTTGCATTACGAACTGAGCCCGGCGGTGAATCTGCAAGTCACTGTTGCTGAACAGACCATTATCGGCCACCGTGGTTTTTTGCAGCAGGTGCTGACTAATCTGATCAAAAATGCAGCTCAGGCGATGGTGCAGGCTGATACGGAAAAGCCCTGTTTGCAACTGCGATCCCGGCAACGGGAGGGGCAGGTCGTACTGACTGTAAGGGATAATGGGCCGGGTATCAGTGAAGCCAATCTTCGCCGGATTTTTGAACCGTTCTATACCACCAAGGATGTGGGGAAAGGCACCGGGCTTGGGCTTTCTGTCACCTGGAATCTGGTGCAGAAAATGGGCGGGAGGTTGACGGTAGCCAGCGAGGAGGGCGTTTTTACTGAATTCTGCTTGCAGCTACCACTACAGACGGCGCCTGCTCTTCAGCCAGAGCAAGAAATAACCCAGTGAAATCAGGGCAATACCCCATAAAATCAGTAGTTTTGTAGCGAGTGTCTTGTTTCTGTCACCATCACCCCGCTAGACTGAACCGGTTCAGAGGGAGATGAGCTGGATTGTTGCAATGATAATCCGGGGGCCATGGTTAGGCTATATTGTGTCAGTCGTTCAGTGTCTGGTGCCATACTCTGCGGTATCTGCAGTCTTTTCCTCTGTAACTTGAAGCGGCCTGGTGAGGCAGGTCGAAAGGATTATGACAAGCAGAGGATCAGGAACAATGAGAATAAAACCTGGTGTATGGATGGTAGCCAGCGCAATCGGGCTGGGTGTTGGTGTTGTAGGAACTCAGGTTGCAAATGCGCAGAAAGCGCCTGCACCAGCGGCGGCTGATGTGCAGAACGCTTACGCTGAAAATGCCTCGTCTACGGCAGACGCTGCGCAGACAGCTGTTGATCAGGGTATCTGGCTGGAACAGGGCTGGACTGATGTCCAGCGTCAGTATTACCACTATGAGTCCCAGGGCACATCAACTATTCCGATTCCCTATGAGTGGTTTATGAACCTGGAGCAACCGCCTGCTCATTTGTCACTGAAAGAGCTGATTAAAGCTGGTCTTCATGAAGGCAAACTGCTGGGCGACCCTGACTACCTGCCAGAGACTCTGGGCTTTATTCCGGGTAATCCGAACCCGCAGATTAACCCGAGCCGTCTGCCGGTTGGTTTTTCAAAGCTGAATAATTTCCCTAGCCCGCTGCTGGGTGGAAAGCCTGTGTCGGCACTGGGTCTGACCTGTGCTGCCTGCCATACCGGACAGATGGAGTATAACGGCCATAAAATCCGTTATGACGGTGGCCCGGCAATGAGTGACCTGACCGGCCTTACCGGTATTCTGATGCGTTCCATGGTGGTAACGCTGATCGCACCGCACCACTTTAACCGTTTTGCTGATCGTGTGATGGCTGATACGGATCAGTGGAAAACCCGAGCAGACCTGAGAGATGATTACATCAAGGTGATGCTGGGACTGGTGAAAAGTGTGCTGGCTGAAAAGCGCGCGCTGGCTGATGCTGAAACGGACAAGAAGCTGGAAGCCGTCATGGTGAAAATCGACGGTATGAAAGGAATCCCTGACCCTATGGTGTTGGGTAAGATGCTGGATGGCATGGCCTCGACGCTAGAGACACTGAAGCATGGCGCTGACAGTAAAGCCGTCACTGAAGGTTTCACCCGTCTGGATGCCTTGAACCGTATTGGTAATACCGTATTTGCTATTGATACCCATACCCCGGCTAACTTTGCTGAAATTGATGCTCCGGTAAGTTATCCGCATATCTGGACTACCTCCTGGTTTGACTGGGTGCAGTATGACGGCTCGGTGATGCAGCCAATGGTACGTAATGCCGGTGAATCATTAGGTGTGGCAGCGCTGGTAAATATGAAACCAGGTGAAAAACAGTACGCGTCGTCTGTGCCTCTGGATAATCTCTACTGGATGGAAGAGCTGCTCGCCGGTACGCATAACCCTTATGAGAAGAAACACTTTGGTGGCTTGCAGTCACCACAGTGGCCAGAACAGTACCTGGGGCCTATCAATGAGAGCAAGGCAGCAGAAGGGGCAGAACTGTACAAACAGATGTGTCAGCAGTGCCATATGCCGCCAATTGATTCCAAAGAGTTCTGGACTGAAAAAGTCTGGGCAGCTAAAGGCACCGCTGGTAACCCGTTGATGGCGATGAATATCATTCCACAGCAATATATAGGCACGGACTCTGCGCAGGCTGATATTCTGCCAAACCGTACCGTTGATATTGCCAGTATGAAGATGGAAGAGAGTAACCCGTCTATTTATCTGGTACTGGATTACGCGCTGAAATCTTTCGCAAATAAAGATACCGACAGCACACGCCCTGAAGGGGCTTACCTGCGTTATGACAGCGAGGGTAATTACTCGGATGGTTGTCAGAAAGTCGAGATGAAAGATCTGCTCACAGACGGTAACACCCTGTTTGCTGCAGCGTTGGGTGCCACGGTACAGGAAGTGAATGATTTCTGGTACCAGACCCACAACGTATCGCCGTATGTACAGAACCGTATGAACGGTGAGCGCCTGAACTGCCTGCAGGCTGGTGCCGGTTATAAAGCGCGTCCACTGAACGGCATCTGGGCAACGGCGCCGTTCCTGCATAATGGCTCTGTACCAACATTGTTCCACCTGCTG
>JAOXSF010000113.1 GCA_025800125.1 Marinobacterium sp. | reverse complement strand
GGTGTGCAGGGGAACGGGAGTTCAGAAGGACGTGATGGAGTGGCTTCACGTTGAGGGCATGAGCACGTCACAGTATCAGAGGAGCTGGGTGCATTGCAGCCGTCGTTGATGGACCGCATAGCATTTATGGGCAGTGGCTCGTACGGGGCGCCAGTAACATCAGGGTCACTGCAGTGGTGCCTCCCCCCAGGCCTGTCTGCGTTCCTAAAGGACGGGAAGTCATTGGAGAGAATACCAAGGTTGAGCAGCGATTCGCACGATAGGTACATGGCTTGGACGGAGCTGCTGACGTAGACCATGGAGCGGCATGTGGTCACCTTGCCTTTGCGGGACGTCGCTGTGAGCTTGGCAAAGAACGCTCCCTCGATAGAAATTGGAGAGCCGTTGGCGGCTGACAAGCCAAGGCTGACAGGGAGTGGGTCCTCATGTGAGAACCCACAGGCTAGGAAGGCTGCCAGGGACCATAAGTCGGACTGGGCGTCAGTGTCCGCGATAGCCAAGACCTCTGCGTGGGTATTCGAGGTGTGGGCGGAGCGGTTATATCTGGCCTGGGCTGAGGTGTCAACCGAGATGGTGCCTGAGACTCTAGGATGGTCTCGGAGGCGTGCACGTTTCCATTCACCCTTGGTGAAGACGTGATGATCAAGTACCACAGGTGGGCGTTCGTCGACGGTGCTATGTGTAGCTGGGGCGTGTTTACGGCGACGTTGGCGGCGGGTTCTGCCTTATTGAAATGCTGCGACTTGGTATATCGGGTCAGATTCTAAGGCCTGAACGGCAGGCGGGGGAGCCTGGGGCTTAATTTGTGTGCGCTTCCTGTGGCGGCGGGCTCTGTAGAAGCTGATCCAGACTTGATGGGGTTTAGTGTTCCAGTCCCGGGCCTCCTCTGTGAAGATATTAAAGG
>JAOXSF010000106.1 GCA_025800125.1 Marinobacterium sp. | reverse complement strand
GTTGTGATTTGCCAGTGTCATTCACCTCGGAACTGGGTGATTTCCTGTTTGATTTTGCAGAAAAACATATTCATTGCCAGAAAGGGGATGAGATTCTGCTACTGGGTGCCCAGCTGGATGTTGCGGATATACTGCACAGAGAAGATTTTGTTTCACACTTTAAACAGCGTGTTGATAGTACGGATTACATGAAAGGCGTTTCAATTCTCAAACGTCGTTACGCTGAAGAACCTGGTTCTGCTATGTTGAAACAGCGTATCCGTACTGATTTACATGATAAGTACCTCTTTAGCAGCAACAATGTAATGGATGAAAAGGGTAGCGGCGTCAATTAATGAGGCTGCCATTGTCCGCTAATGCCGTTTACTGCGGTTGCTGACCTCTCTGCCCTGGCGACTGATTGTTACTATGCTTTCAGCCAGGGCGGGTCTCTTCTTATATTTCTGCTTTCTGCCTACCTGTTGTCTTGCTGCTACAGATTGTCGACTGCTCGCTTTCTGGCGGGTTGCTCATTCTTTCTATTCTGTCGTTATAGTCCTTCCTCTGTGAATGGCTACCTGATGCCGTCTTTGTATGATCGTTTGGCGCGTTTTTGATAGACTGCTCCATAAGCTGGCTATGGTTCGCCAGTCGTGTTAACGGATTCCGTTTTGAATGTCCGGCTTGAACCGGTTGTCGGTCTGGGGGTGTGTTATGCAGGCAGTGCTTTATTATTTTCACGATCCTATGTGCAGCTGGTGCTGGGGGTTCAAGCCTGTATGGCAGGCATTGTGTGAACGCTTACCGGAAGCGCTAAGTGTGCAATACGTGGCGGGTGGGTTGGCACCGGATACCGATGCACCCATGCCAGAGGCGATGCGCCGCAAGCTACAGCAGACATGGCGACAAATACATCAGCAGTTGGGTACAGAATTTAACTTTGATTTCTGGACAGACTGCAAGCCTCGCCGTTCCACCTGGCTGGCCTGCCGGGCTGTTATTGCTGCAAGCCTGCAGGCGCAGGAAAAAGAGATGATCTATGCCATTCAGCAAGGTTACTATCTGCGCGCTATGAACCCCTCTGATCTCGACACGCTGGTCACTTTTGCTGAGGAGCTGGGGTTGGATATGCCGTGCTTTCAGGCCGATATTCAGAGTGATGTGGTTGAACAGTTATTTCAGCAGCAACGCGCCCTGGCGGAGCAGATGCCGATTCAGGGGTTTCCGTCACTGGTACTGGCGCATGGTGGCAGAGTCTGGCCACTGTCGCTGGATTACCTGAATGCCGGGTCGATGCTGGCGCAGATTGAAGCGTTGTTACTGTCGCCGGTTGACTGATACTCAAGGGTCGGTTTTTACGAGCGGTTTTTACGGGCCTGGCGTTTACGCGCAACCCGGCAACCGGCGTCACGGTAAGGGCCGCTGACCATTTTCCAGCTATGGCCTGGTGCATTTTGCAGGCAGGACTTTTCACCGGTACTTTTGCTCTGAAAAATGTACCAGCCTGCCGGTGCGCTGTGGCTGAGCGCTGGCAGTGCCATAAGTAACAGGCTGATAAATGCCGCTGTGCTGTTTTTAAGCGCGTTTCGTTTAAGTGCGGTTTTATGGCGCTGGCTGAGTCTGGTACTGATGTGATTGAGAGCGCTCTGTTTCATGACGGTTTCCATATAGATGTAAATGAACAGGCTTGAAACTGCGGTTACAGGTATAACGTGCCGTTGCTGAACTGAAGCAGAACTGCCTGACCTGATCAGTACTGATTGCTGGTAAAGCATACGGTTTGTAAAAACAGCTCGCTTGTAAAAACAGGCCATTCGAAAAGAACATATAACCCGCAAAGGGGGGAAAGGTGAGAAAGCACCTTGTAACAGGGCATACGTCGATAGTGGCAGGATGTAAGGCGGTTAAAAAAACTGCTATGGCCGTCACTATAGCGGTTGGCGCTGCTTCTGTATTAAGTACGACGGTTATGTTGAGCGCTGTTGTTGTCCTGGTCAGCAAGCCGGTTCAGGCTGCGCAAGTACGTTCTTATGCTCTGGCAACGGCGTCTAAAGGCGGGACGTTTTATCCGGTTGGGGTGGCGTTGGCGACGCTTAGTCGGGTAAAGCTGCAAGCAAAGTATGGTTTTTCTATGTCGGCTATTCGCTCGGCCGGGTCTGGTGAGAATGTCCGGTTACTGAGCGACAATAGAGCACAGTTAGCAATATTGCAGGGTCTTTACGGTGCCTGGGCCTGGGCTGGTGAAGGGCGGTTGGCGGATATAGGGCCGCAGAAGAACCTGCGCGCAATCACCGCACTATGGCAGAACGTAGAGCAATTTGTAATACGTAGCCGTGATGTCAGCACCGGCACAATCAGTGATTTGAATACGCTAAAAGGTAAACCGTTTTCGATAGGCCGTAAGGGGTCGGGCACCGAAGGCTCTGGTCGTACGATCCTGGAGAATCTGGGCATTAATCCTGACCAGTTCACACTGGTTCACCGGGGATACGGTGCTTCAGCAGATGCAATGCGTTATGGCGATATTGAGGGCATGAATATACCTGCTGGTGTACCAACCCGTGCCATCACCCGGGCTTATAGCGGTGTAAACGGTGGCGTGCAGGTGCTGAATTTTACGGATAAACAAATCGCACAGGCTAATAGCCGATACCAGCTGTGGACACGCTATACCATCGCACCTGATACGTACCCCGGACAGGCTACGGCGATTCATACCATGGCGCAGTCTACTTTTCTTGCCGTTCGGGCAGACCTGCCCGAAGCAGATGTTTATCAGCTGACCAGAACGCTGTATGAAAACCTGCCGTTTCTGAATGGGATTCATAAAGCAACCCATGCGATGGCGGTCGATAAAGCGGTGGAGGGGTTGCCAGTACCACTGCATGCCGGTGCTGCCCGTTACTATCAGGAGCAGGGTATCAGCATCCCTCCACATCTGCTTGTTCAATAATGGCAGGAGGTGCCACTTGGTACTTAAGGTATCTGCGGTTAACCTCCCAGCACCGCTTTCATTTTCAGAATATCGTCACGCAGGCTGGTCAGAGTCTGCTGGCGAGGCTCTATCTCGATACGGCCCTGTAGCAGGTTGTTCACCATCGGGTTGGTAATGCCACTATAAACGGCTGCGGTGTCCTGTGGTGTGCCAGCAAACATGGATGCACTGGTATGTTGGCCGTCGGTCAGACGGTTATCAATCTGCTGTTGTTGGCGTTGCTGTTCCAGCAGCTGCTCCTGACGGTCGAGCTGGCGTTCAACTGCACCATCACTTTGCCCTTGCAATTCTGGCATTTTCATCGCTTGCAGGTAGGCATCAACGTCGTTGCGCTCAAACCCCTGCGCGCCCAGTGTGCTGCGGATACGCTGCATCCCATCAACAACGGTTTCTGCCTGCTGGCTATCCGGGTCTGATTCTGCTTTGTTGAAAGCATCCAGACCGGGCTGGCGCTGTTTTTCCTCTTGGTCCAGCGCCGCTGGGCGGCCTTCACGTACGTTTTCTTTCATTCTGGCCAGTTCGGCCAGGGCCTGCTCAAAACTGAGTAGTTTACGTTTCTCCTCCTCCTTTTGTTCTTTGTTCGGGTCTGGTATGGGTGATGTTGCGGGCAGGTCTGTACTGGTTGTTACGCCGCTGTACGAAACAGAGGGCGCATAGGAACCAGAAACCTGTCCTGTACCTGTTATCTGCATTATCTGTACTCCTTGTGACGTGTCCTGCCGTCGTGCAAGTGGCTGCCTGAATAGCCCGTTGGCTGGCCCGGCAAACCGCTGCCGCTTGACAGCAATCTGTGCAAATGCAGCAAAGGTTGGGCCAGTACGCGCAAACGCAGCTTGCTGTGATTAATAGAGCCATAGATATAAACCGGGCGGGGGTGAGTAACAGCTGAACAGAAAACGGACAACAGCCGCTTACAAGCTAGTTGCAGGTGCCAGACAGTCGGTACTGGTATACCCCTTCAGGGGTGCGTTGGCAGATTAATCTCTCTTTTGCTAATAAGCTGTTTGTTGCTAATAAGCTGTTTGTGGCCAATAAGCCGTCGTTGGTTAGTAGATAATGCAGATGTGCCTGACACTCTCCCAGTGCCATCATCAGGGTAAAACCATTGAGCTTACGTTCATACAGTTGTACCGCCAGTTGCAGCACGGTTTGAGGTTCACTGGTGCAGAGCTGTTGCAGCTTTTCCAGTAATTCGATATGGGCATGTTTCAACTGCTCCAGTCGTTTATGCAGGCCATAAAAAGGGGCGTCATGGGCGGGGAGAACCAGAGTATCTGCGGGCAGCTGATAGAGGGCTGCCAGGCCTTCCAGCCAGCAGGATAACGGGTTGGCGTCCGGGGCATCCATACGCACACTGACGTTTGACGTAATGCGAGGCAGCACCTGGTCACCGGAGATCAGCACGTTCAAACCTGGACAGAATAATGTCGCATGGCCCGGAGAGTGGCCATCAGAAATTTTTATGTGCCAGGTATGTCCAGCCATTTCGAGTGTCTGGCCGCAGTAAAGCGGCTGGTATTGCTCTGGCAATGGGTCATACATATGCAGCAAGGTATTGCTGGCGCGGACAATTGGGCGGGCTTTCTCTGCACTGACCCCCAGAGCGCGCAGATAATTGAAATAATCATCACTGTTATCGACCAGCGCCAGTTGTTGCTGGGTGCAGTTATATTCCGGTTTGCTGACCAGCAAAGGCACATCAAACTGCTGGCAAAGCCAGCCTGCACTGCCGATATGGTCAGGGTGATAATGGGTACAGATCACCTGGCGCAGGGGCTTGGTTGCCAATGGCCCATTAAATAACTGTAGCCATATATCCCGTGTTATCTGACCACTTGGCCCGGTGTCGATAATGACCCAGCTGTTGGCTTCTTCAATCAGATAGAGATTTATATGGTCCAGCTCAAATGGCAGTGGCATTTTCAGCCACCAGATCCCTTCTGCAACCGCCTGTAACTGTCCATTGTCTGGCGAATGTTCAAAGGCCTGTCTCATGGGTTTTACTTCCTGGTGAGGGTGATTGATGGTGATTTTGAAGATAGGGGCTCAGTCTGCGGTGCGATGTGCGCCGCAGCAATGGCATAAAAGATCTATTGCTTAACAGAAAACTTCAGTTTTGTGACAGGCCTGATCGTCGGTGATGAGTCTGGTAGCGCAGGCAGCACTGTTGCTGCCCGCGTGAAGTGAACAGGCAAATCAGCTTGTATGTTATGTCAGTTGCTGGCGAATAAGCTTTTTGTTGATTTTGCCGACGCTGGTTTTAGGGATTTCAGTGACGATGCTGATCTGTTCCGGGATTGCCCATTTGTTGATCTGGCCCTGATCAACATAGTGTTGCAGATGCTGCTGAATGGTTGTGGCGTCCAGCGCTTGTGCGGCGGTAGCGACGACTAATGCACAGGGGCGTTCATCCCAGCGTTCATCCGGTATACCAACGACAGCCACTTCGGCAACGGCCGGGTGCTGGCTGATCATGCTTTCCAGTGCCAGTGAAGAGACCCACTCGCCGCCGGTTTTGATTACGTCTTTAATGCGGTCGCGAATCTGTAAGACGCCGTTGGCATCAATGGTGCCGACATCGCCGGTGTGCAGCCAGCCGTTTTGCCACAGTTCATTGCTTTTTTCGGGTTCTTTATAGTAACCGCCGGTTAGCCATGGGGTGCGTACAACCACTTCACCCATTGCTGCGCCATCATGCGGTAATGCGTTGCCGTCGGGGTCGACGATTTTCATATCCACCATAGCAATTGGCATACCGGTACGGACACGGGCAGCAGCCTGCTGTTCTGGCGGTAATGCGCGCTCTTCTGCACTGAGTTGTACAACGGTCAGAATCGGACAGGATTCCGACATACCATACGCGGTAAAGAACTCGATGCCGCGTTCTATCATCTGCTGTGACAGGCCGGTGGTGGGGGCGCTGCCACCGGTCAGCATCTTCCAGCCACGCAAGTCTGTATCCTGGGCTTCTTCGCAGCCCAGCACCATTTGCAGCACTGCCGGGACGCCGTGGGAGAAGGTTACGCCTTCATTGCGGTAGAGCCGTACGATGTTGTCGGGCACATAACGGCCAGGGTAAACCTGTTTGACGCCCATCATGGTGGCCACATAAGGCACACCCCAGGCATGAACGTGAAACATTGGAGTCATGGGCATATAGACATCATCGGAGCGCAACATCGGTTGTCCTTCCTGACTGGCCAGTGCATGGCTCATCGCCATGCTGTGCAACACCAGCTGACGGTGGCTGAAGTAAACCCCCTTCGGATTGCCCGTGGTGCCGGTGGTATAGAAGGTAGTTGCCACGGAGTTTTCATCAAATTCCTGAAAGTCATATTGCGGGCTGGCGTCAGCCAGCAGGCTTTCATAGTCGCCCAGGGTGTTAAGGCTGGTAGAGACCGGCTGGTCATTTTCGGTCAGCTGAATATAGCCTTTTATGCTGGGTATCTGTGCTGCAATGTGCTCGGCCACGGCGACAAAATCATCATGTATCAGTACCAGATCATCCTCGGCGTGGTTCATGGTGTAGGCGATCTGGTCAGGGCTCAGACGAATATTGACATGGTGTAGCACCGCGCCAATCATCGGCACGGCAAAGTAGGCTTCCAGATAACGGTGGCTGTCCCAGTCCAGCACCGCGACGGTGTCACCGGCACCAATACCGGCATGACTCAGTACGTTGGCCAGGCGGCAGATGCGCTCGCCCAGTGTGGTGTAGTTGTAGCGCAGATGTTCGCCATACACGATCTCCTTATCAGGCGCATAACGCAGGCCAGATAGCAGCAGGTTGCGGATCAATAGCTGACCACTGTGTGCATTGTCGGCCGGTTCGAGAATTCTTGTTTTCATTATGTTCTCCGGTAGCAATCCATGCGGGCCCTGAACAGTGCCGGGCCTGGGCACGGGCAATTTTTCCCATCAGATGGGGTTGGTCGCAGACCCATCTATTCTGTGCTGCATCAGGGATAACCCCAACGACAAAACAAGCCGGTAAATTGATATTTACGGACAGAGTTATGGCCGCAGGTGCAGCGACCCGGCGTTGTTACCGGTGGTTAACAGCGTTGCCTTAACAGAATCTGTGCGATAGAAAATGCACCAGATCAGTTTTACTGATCAGCTATCAGCA
Source organism: Marinobacterium sp. (assembly GCA_025800125.1). Lineage (GTDB taxonomy): Bacteria > Pseudomonadota > Gammaproteobacteria > Pseudomonadales > Balneatricaceae > Marinobacterium_C. The sequence continues at coordinate 22,923 of JAOXSF010000106.1, read as the reverse complement.
GCTTTTGCTTTACCCGATGGATGGCAGGTTTTAAGGTCGCCTCAGCTTTATAAGAGTGTCTGTTACTGGTAATCGTCGCAGCGCTGCTGGTTGTTATAGGTATCGGTTGTTATGGGTATCCTGCTGGCAATCTGAGCGTTGCTGTTTATAGAGAAGAACAAGGAAATATTATGCAAACCCGTAATTTGCGGGCAGATATGATTCTGCTGTTGGTAGCCGTTATCTGGGGCTTTGGTTTTGTTGCCCAGCGTGTCGGCATGGATTCGCTGGGGCCGTTTGGTTTTAATGGCAGCCGTTTTCTGCTGGGAGCGTTGTCGCTGTTGCCGCTGCTGCTGTTTTTCAAAGCAAAACCAGGCCAGGCAGAACCAGCAAAGCTGTTGAAAGGTGGCGCGCTGGCGGGGTTGTTGCTGTTTGCCGGTGCCTCGTTACAGCAGGTTGGTTTGCAGTACACCACCGCGGGTAATGCCGGGTTTATTACCGGGTTGTACATTATTCTGGTGCCGGTGATCGCGTTGCTGTGGGGCCAGAAAACCGGTCTGAATACCTGGACAGGCGCGCTGCTGGCGGTTGTTGGGCTCTATCTGTTGAGTGTGAATGAAGATTTCAGCATCAATTATGGTGATCTGCTGGAACTGATAGGAGCACTGTTCTGGGCGGGCCATGTTTTGCTGATCGGCTGGTTATCACCACAGATGGATAGCCTGCGACTGTCGATTGTACAGTTTATGGTGTGTGCGCTGATGTGTCTGGGGGTAGCGGTGATCTGGGAGCCGGGCACACTCAATACAACTAATCTGATCAGCTCCTGGCAGCCGATTGTCTACGCGGGTGTGTTCTCTGTTGGTATCGCCTACACCCTGCAAGTGGTAGCGCAGAAAGATGCGCCAGCCTCCCATGCTGCCATTCTGCTTAGCCTGGAAGCTGCCTTTGCTGCACTGGGTGGCTGGTGGCTGCTGGATGAGCAGCTTGATGGCCGCGCATTAATGGGTTGTAGCCTGATGCTGGTTGGTATGCTGGTTTCCCAGTTGCCAGTGTTTGGCAAACGTAAGGCAGATGAGCCTGAAACAAAGGTAGGGACTGCCTGATTCACTCTGAAGCTGTTGTAAACGAACCGCTGCTCTAAACGAACCACGGTTGCAAACGAACCTCTACCGTAACCGCACCGGTTAATGTGCCAGGTAAAACCTGGCATAGCATCTGCAAATCCCCTGTGTGCAGTTTCCGAAGGATATGACTCACAGGGGATTTTTTATGTCCAGTCACCCAGCCACATCTTCATCGCCAGCATCGCCGTCGCTGCAACGCAGTATTATTCTACTGCTTGATTCCCGCCAGGGCGGCGGTATTGAAAGCCATATTCTGCAATTAGCTATTGCGCTACAACAACGGGGTTATCCGGTTGTGGTGCTATTTATGGTCGACTACGGCCCCCATCCATTGCAGGGTTCGCTGGATGCTGCCGGTATTCAGTGGCAGATTGCCCCTGGCCGTTACCCGGCGCTGGCTCGCTGGCTTTGCCGTTATGCGCTACTGGTGAATACCCATGGCTATAAAGCGGGCATTGTCGGCCGTTTGCTGGCGAGGCTGATGCGGGTGCCTGTGGTGTCGACCTGGCATGCCGGTGAGCAGGGGCATGGTCGGCTGCGAGTTTATCAATGGCTGGACCGCCTGACCGCACCGCTGGCCCCGGCTCTGGCGGTCAGCCAGCCGATTGCAGACCGCTTGCCAGTACCGGCACAGGTGATTCGTAACTTTACCGCCTTGCCTGCGCCGCCGACACGACAGCAGCCCACTTCGTTACAGGTCGGTTTTGTCGGCCGCCTCAGCCATGAAAAGGGCCCTGATCTGTTCTGCCAGCTGGCGACAGCATTGCCCGCAGGCCGGGCAGAAATGTTTGGTGATGGCCCGCTGTACTCCTTACTTCACGCCCGTTATCGCCACCATATCCGTTTTCATGGCTATTGCCAGCAGATGGAACCACATTGGCCCCGGCTGGGGGTACTGTGTGTGAGTTCCCGTGCTGAAGGGTTGCCCATGGTGGCGCTGGAAGCGATGGCGAGGGGCATTCCGGTGATTGCCTTTGCTGTGGGGGCGCTGCCACAGTTGATCAGCCATGGCCATAACGGTTTTCTGGTGCCAGCGGGTGATATAGCTGTTTTCCGACACACCTTGCAGCGCTGGACACAGTTACCGGTCAGGGTGCGACGACAGTTATCGCAAAATGCCTACCAGACGATTCACCAGCACTACAGCCCTGACGCCGCATTGCCCGATATTTTGCAGTGCTGGCAGCGCGCAGGGCTTGCTGTATCCGTTGCAAAGCCTGCTGATACAGCCCGATGAAAGGAGGCGCATGATATGGCTCAGGTAAACCGGCTTAACACGGACAAGGCTGATAACGTTATCACCGGCATTGCTGTAGAGCGGTTATGTTGGCAGTTGCTGATTACAGGTGCTTTTCTGAATGCGCTATTGCCCAGAGCGCTGGAGTTATATCAGCAACAGGGCCTTGTCCATGCGTTGCAGGAAAGCGGTGGCCAGAGCCTGATCAGCTGGGGCGCATTGGGGCTGGTGCTGCTATTACTGCATAACGCGCAATACCAGCAGACGGCGTGTCAGCAAGCCACCCATCAATATTTGCCCGTCGTTCTGGCGCTGTTGTGTTGTATACCGCTGGCCAGTATCAGCTGGGCGGTATTAACCCTTGCCGGTATCTGGCTGGGCTGGCAAAGCAAAGGTAATACCGCCCAGAAAGCCGCCGGTATGTTGTTGGTCGCTTTGGCGCTGCGTGGGCCGTTGAGCGCGCTGATGCTGAACCTGTTTTCGGGCCCGTTATTAACCATGGACGCTTGGCTATCCGCCAGCCTGTTGCAGTTGCTGGGGGAGTCGGCGCAACAGGTGGATAACCTTGTGCTACGCGCTGATGGTGTCAATCTGCTGGTGCTGACCGGCTGTTCGTCGGTTACTAATTTGTCCTGGGCGTTGCTGCTCTGGCTGACAGTGCAGCTCTGGCTTTATCAGCAGCTTCCCCAGCGGGCGGTAACCATGGCGCTGCTGATAGTTGCCCTGGTGGTAGGTATTAATGCCATTCGACTGACACTGATGACCCTGTCACAAACCGCTTACCAGTTGGTGCATGACGGCTGGGGTGGTGAGCTGGTCAATCTGGTTACGCTGCTGCTGGTGCTATGGCTCAGTTTCCGCCAGACGGGAGGCAAAGCAGATGTCAGAGGCTAATATCTCAAGGGTCGGGTTTTCAAGGGCCGGGGTTTCAAGAGCTAAGCGACATACGAGGACAGGCTGGCCTGTGTACACAAGCCTGGGGCTGGTGGTTCTTTTGCTCTGTCTGGGGCTTGCGCTGAAACTGTTGCGTGGCGTTCAGCCGCACGGTGTGCCGCCTGTCGCACAGGCACCACTACAGCACTGGCAGCTGACATCAACAGCATTACAGTTACAGCACAGTCAGTCATTGTCACCGGGTAGCCCTTATTATGTGTTCAGTTATCGCTCGTTAACGTGCCGGGGCTCGCTGGCATTGTTGCCGTTGCAGCGTAACGGTGAAGCCGCCACCTTATTGCAGCGCACTGTGCGTAACCGGCAAGCGCGTTTTGGTTTTCTGTTTGAAGGTAAACTGCATACCGAGTTTCCAACGCTGGGTTATGCCCGCTGGCAACTGGAACAACGCCTGCGCCGCTGGGTGGGGCAGGAAAATAGCCATCCACTGTTGGCCTGGGCTGAGCTGGGCAACTGCCAATTGCCAGAACAGCTGGCCCGTGTCGCATTTTGCGAACAATGTCTGAAGTTGAATCGCAAAATGCAATAACAGTGGCGTTACCCTGACAAAACGGCCACCTGCTTTAACTGTACGCTGTTTTTAACGCCAAAATAGTTGCTGGAGGCTGGCACCCCGTTTGCAGAACAGATCTGACAGTTACTGGAAACGAGGATGCCACCATGCAATTGCGCAATGTTTATCCTGGTCCGCTTTATCACCAGGGCCAGTTTTATCACCAGGGCCAGTTGTGTTACAAAGGCCTGACCTGTCACCAAGGCCCATATCAGGCACGACCCTGTCAGCCGCTACGATCATCACGGTTGTACCGTAGCCTGTGCCGCTGGCTGTTACCTGCACTCCTGACCACAGCTTTCAGCGCGCCGGTTATGGCGGCCGCGACACCGCAGCCTCAGCCGATCAGCTCTATTACGCTGAATCAGGATTTGCTGGACTCTATTGACTTGGCGCTGCCTGAAAGCACCCAGGTGGACGCCGCTTACCTGAACCCGGACTATGACCCCACCGTGCGGTTATCCCAGGACGCGCAGCTTTCCGTTACCTTTATTGATGAGGGAGCCGGTTATCGGAACAGCCTGGGATATTTCACCTTTACCGACGATGCCTTTGATGGCCTTACTTTTGGCGATATAGATGCCAACAGTTCAGGGGTGGTGGATTATGACGAGCTGCTGGCACTGGACGGTGTTACCGACAGTGGTCTGATTTTCAATAATGCTTCCACGCCAAACCCGCGTTCTGCCGGTGACACCCTGGTGCTGGGTGGCGGTACAGCCACACAAGACCCGGACGGCACCTTGAACCTGTCAAACGGTACGGTATTTTCAGCGGGGACGAATATGGGGTTCTTTCTGGTGCAGAATGGCTGGAGTGGTAACCATGTTAAAGGGATTGGTGATAACGCCAGCCCGGTGATGGTCTACTCAACTGATCTGTTAAACCCGGAAAACGCTGCCTCTGCAACGCTGGGCAATACCGCTGACAGTGCCCGACATACCGCGATGATGTTTGCTGATAACCCCGGCGATGGTCTGATTATCGGCTTTGAAGATCTGCACCGTACCGATAATACCCAGAACGACTTTAATTACCGTTCAGATAACGACTTTAACGATCTTGTTTTTGTTGTGAATGCCAGCCCCTACACCGCGCTGAGTGATACCGATGTACCAACCGCCAATGATGTGATTAACCCGGCACCGGTTGGCGCACTGGGTGGTGGTTCCGGGGCGGTTACGCTGCTGGCGGCAGCCTTTCTGTTATGGCGACGGCGGCAGCACTGAGCAGCATGCGGGTCTGTCATAGCACTTGTTGATACATCGCAGGGCGGGCCATATGGCCTGCCAGGAGGGAACCATGCAGCTCGCCTTTTCCCGTTTACCCGCCGCTTTGCAACAGACGCTGATCTACGCACTGGCGCTGGCGCTTTCAAAAGCATTTTCCCTGTTAATGGTGCCGGTTGCCACCCACTACCTGACCCCGGCGGATTACGGCAGGCTGGATATTCTGCAAACTCTGGCCGATTTACTGGGTATCGTGATTGGTATGGGGCTGACTGAGGTGATGTTTCGCTTTGCTGGCGCGCAGCAGCAACCGGCAGAACGCCAGCACATCGCTGCCAATGTGCTGGGACTGGCGCTGATACTGGCACTGATTGCGCTGGTGGTAACACAGTTACTGGCGGGGCAGATCAGCCACTGGCTGCCAGGTGACATTACCGAATTGGAGTGCCGGGTGCTGCTGGCTTCGCTGGCGTTAAGTAATCTGATTCTGGTGCCATTGGCCTGGTTGCAGATGCAGGGTAAAGCGCTGCACTATCTGCTGGGTACGGCGGGTCGCACAGGGTTACAAGTGGGGTTAGGGGTGCTGCTGCTGATGGTCGGGTTTGGAGTCAGCGCGGTGCTGATGGCCGGGCTGATCGCCGCGGCGGTGGGGGCGCTGTGGTTATTGCAGCAACAGTGGCGTGATACCGGTATCCGTTTCGATTGGCTGCAATTCAAGGCCTTTTCCGGTTACGGTGGCCCACTGATTTTTGCCGGTATGGCGGGCTTTGTACTGGGCAGTTTTGATCGCTGGATTCTGGCAGAGCATATCGGCACGGCACAGATGGCGCTATACGCGCTGGCCGCCAAACTGGGCTTGGTGACTGCGGTGCTGATTCAGCCGTTCGACCTGTGGTGGCATGCGCGCCGTTTCACATTACTGGAACAACCACAGGGGCCGGTACGTTGTGCCCGCCGTTCTGAAATTGGCCTTGTTATTGCGCTGTTATCGGCGCTGGTTGTTGCAGCACTCGGCCCCTGGCTGATCTTCTGGTTGACCCCGGCGGCTTACCACGGTGCTATGCAGTTTGTGCCCTGGCTGACTGGGTTGGCGGCGCTGCATAACATTAATAACACCTTGGGGCTGGGCGCGATGAGCCAGCAACATACCCGCTGGCCCGCGCTGATTGATATGGTGGCGGCGGTGATTGCCCTTGCTGGTTACCTCTGGTTGATTCCGCACTATGGTAGCTGGGGAGCTATCACCGCGACCGCGCTGGCACTTAGCCTGCGGGCACTGGCAACGCTTTATATCAGCCAGTGGATAAGGCCTCTGCCCTGGCGACTGCGGCGGATAACGTTACTGCTGGGCTTAACCACCGCCGCCCTTGCTTTGATGCCCCGTCAGGCCGACGCCGGTGAGCTACCGATAGCCGCTGTGCTGACTCTGCTGGTGTTGCTGGCTGCGTTTGGGTTGCGGTTATTGCCGGTACGCAGTGAACATATTGACCGCTAACGCCATACCGGTATCAAACAAACTGCTTTTACCCGTCAGAAGTCTTGTCAAACTACTGGCTACCGGTCAGGGCATAGCCCTCCCGCTGGAGGGCTATGCTGTGTTGCGGGGCGGGTTAGTCGGCCAGGCTGTTAATCGTTTGCGGTGTTATCAAATACCAGCGCCAGCAATTCAAAAGGGTGGCGCTGGTGCTGGTGGGCCAGTGCTGCAAGAGTGTCGTTGTTGTCTGCGCTTATACCGGCTGTGTCCAGCTGTTGCTGGAGTTGGGCCGTTGTTATGTCATTGATAACCGCGACTTTCTCCAGTGGCAGGCTGAGCACAGTGTCAACAACCAGGTGTGCTGGGTGTTTGCTGGTACTCAAGGCACTGGCAGCAACAAAGCCAGTGCTGGCCAGCAGTACCGCTGAGATAACAATCACCCCTTTACGTTGTGCAAAGTAACGCCGAAACGCAGGCCAATGCTGCAAAATATGCAGCACCATCGCGATGACAAACAGCATACCTATCCATTCATGGGCACCCTTAACCAGGCTGTCGCCCAGGTGAAAAAACATTATTACGCCACTGATTGCCACCACCAGGGCGCTGGCGATAGTCAGTGGTGTAGACCATGGGCGGGTACTGCGATATGACGGGCTCTGTGACATTGGACTTCCCTGGTGGTTTATTTTGTACGCGGTATCGCGTGTGTGAATCCATAATCTGCGACAATTTTTGTGGCGCTGCTTTCTATGCTTTCTATGCTTTCTATGAGTGCTGCTCTTGTAAGCGTTGCTCTTGTAAGCACTGCTCTTGTAAGCATTGTTCTTATGAGCGCTGTTCTTATGAGCGCTGTTCTTATGAATTTTGAAAACAATAGTGTAAGGCGCACCTGTCAGGCGGGTATGTAAAGCAGGTGTAAAGATAGGTAAAGGCAGCAACCTTGATGAAACTGAACAGATTCAAACGGTTGTTCAGCTTAGAGTCTGTAATACCTGGGCAGCATCATTGCTTTTCTCTGTGGATATGCTGCTGATGATCTCTCTGACCGAGTTGAAAAAATCTCTGAGTGGTTGCCTGTTGCTGGTGGCGACTGTGACGCCGTTCGTTGCAACGGCCGCACCTTCGACGACTGCCGGTGCCGTACAGGCGCAGATGATTCCGGCTGCGCCCGCCATTGAAGCGCGGGGCTATGTGCTGATGGATGCCCACTCTGGCGAGATTATCGCGGCGAAAAATGCAGACCAGCAGATGGCACCGGCCAGTCTGACCAAAATTATGACCGCCTATATTATCGGCCAGGAGCTGAACCAGCAGCGGTTAACTTTTACAGACCCGGTGACCATCAGCCGTACCGCCTGGTCGCGTAATTTCCCTGACTCGTCGAAAATGTTTATCAAGCCCGGTGATGCAGTCTCAGTGGCTGATCTTACCCGTGGCATTATGATTCAGTCCGGTAACGATGCCTGTGTGGCAATGGCCGAACATATCGCAGGCAGCGAGGAAGCCTTTGTCAGTCTGATGAACAGCTGGGCCGAACAGCTGGGTATGACGGGGTCCAACTTTGTGAATGCCCATGGTCTGGACGGCGAAGGTATCTCTACCACACCGCTGGATATGGCGGTGCTGTTGCAGCGGATGATTCGTGACACCCCGCAAATCTATAAGATTTACAGCGAGAAAAGTTTTACCTGGGCCAACATTTCCCAGCAGAACCGTAACCGCTTGTTATGGGATAAATCACTGAATGTCGATGGCGGCAAAACCGGTTACACCTCTAACGCCGGTTACAGCCTGGCGGCGTCGGCCGTGGACGGTGATATGCGGCTGGTTAGTGTGGTAATGGGCACCGCTAGCGCCCAGGCCCGTATTCAGGAAACCCGTAAACTGATGAACTACGGTTTCCGTTTCTATGGCAGTAAAAAGGTTGCCGAACAGAACATGCCGCTGATGATCAGCCGGGTCTGGATGGGGGCGCAGCAGCAGCTGCCGGTAACAGTGGCTGAAGATGTGTATGTAACCCTGCCCCGTGCCCGGCTGAACCAGCTACAGGCCGAGTTTGAACTACAGCCTCAGCTGGCCGCGCCAGTAACCGCAGGGCAGGTAGTTGGTATGGCCCGCTGGCGTCAGAATGGTGAAGTGGTGCAGGAGGCGCAGCTGGTAGCCGGTATCGACATCGCTGAGGGAGATTTGCTACAGCAATTGCAAGATCAGATAATGATGCGTGTTGATAGCCTGATTCAGCAGGTGAAAGCGGCCATTTTCTGACCGCTGTTCTTTTTCGGTTCAGCCATTTTCCGATTTGCAGGCTTGATTGCGTTGCTGATTCTGTAGCGCGCATCGGGTCTGCCAGCTTTAACCCACCACTTTGTGGCCACGGCCTCGCATACAGGCAACAACAATTGCTTTGCGCTCATCGCGGGTTTCCCAGGCCCGCCCACCTGCGGCAGCAGCACTGCCAACCAGTGCGCCTGCAACCGCACCAGAACCACCATCGTCCGCCAGCCCGGCCAAGGCACCAATGCCCGCCCCCAGCAGCGCCTCTGATTTCACATCATCATTCAGATATTCGCGCTGCTCGGCCAGCTCACTGCAAGCGGCCAGGTCACTGTTGTAAAGCGCATCTTTCGGGCCATCAACAATTGGCTGGTACTGCGCGGCAGTTGAACCACAACCGGTCAGCAGGGCGGTCAGGGTCAGTGCGGTTGTAAACGTCATTACTTTGCTTGTGTTCAGTTTGAGCGTTGCGGCGGCTGTAAATAGTGTCATTTCAGTGGCTCCGTTAATCTGTCTGTGTGCTGAAGATGGAGCCATTCTAGGCAGCTACTGCCTGCGGGTCTGTGGTGGTTCTGTATGGGAATGTCAGGCAATTGTCAGCGGCGTGTCGTGTTTAGTCGCCTGTTGCGTAAACTTCCTCGCCAGCCAGGGTAATCAGAGGCTAGGGGAATATACCGGTTGGTGGTAGCATGCGTTCCTTCGCTAAGCCTTTGAATTTGCTTGTTTGAATTCTGTTACAGGAACGCCTTATGGCCATCAAAAAGACTGCTCTTTACTCCTCCCTCTGGGCCAGCTGCGACGAATTGCGTGGTGGTATGGATGCCAGCCAGTACAAGGACTATGTGCTGACAATGCTGTTTATGAAATACGTCAGTGACAAGTACAAGGGCGTTCCTTACGGTGCGATCAGTGTGCCGGAGGGTGCCTGCTTTGATGATCTGATCGCGCTTAAAGGTGATAAGGAGATTGGTGACAAAATCAACAAGGTTATCAGTGCGCTGGCCGAACAGAATGACCTGAAAGGCGTTATCGACGTTGCCGATTTCAACGACGAAGACAAGCTTGGCAAGGGCAAAGAGATGCAGGACCGCCTGACCAAGCTGGTTGGCATCTTTGAAGGGCTGGATCTGTCCGCTAACCGTGCCGACGGTGATGATCTGCTGGGTGATGCTTATGAATACCTGATGCGTCACTTTGCAACGGAGTCAGGCAAAAGCAAAGGCCAGTTCTATACCCCGTCTGAGGTCTCGCGCATTCTGGCGAAAGTGGTTGGCATTGGTAAAGAAACAACGCCAGACCAGACCGTGTATGACCCAACCTGTGGTTCTGGCTCGCTGTTGCTGAAAGCGGCTGATGAGTCGCCCCGTGGTATGTCGATCTACGGCCAGGAGATGGACAACGCGACCAGCGCATTGGCGCGGATGAATATGATTCTGCACAACAATGTCAGTGCGCCCATCTGGAAAGGCAATACCATTTCCGACCCGCACTGGAAGGATGACCAGGGGCAGCTGAAAAGATTTGACTTTGCTGTTGCCAACCCGCCGTTTTCCAGTAAAAACTGGACCAGCGGTATTACCCCTGAAAGCGACCCGTTCAAGCGTTTTGTCTGGGGTATTCCACCAGAGAAAAACGGCGATTACACTTTCCTGCTGCACATTATCAAAAGCCTGAAAAGTACCGGTAAAGGTGCTGTGATTCTGCCCCATGGTGTGCTGTTTCGGGGTAATGCTGAAGCCCGTATCCGTGAGAATCTGATCAAGCAGGGCTATATCAAAGGCATTATCGGCCTGCCTGCCAACCTGTTTTATGGCACGGGTATCCCGGCCTGCATTATTGTGATTGACAAAGGCAATGCCCAGACACGTCGCGGTATCTTTATGATGGATGCCAGCAAAGGCTTTATTAAAGACGGTAATAAAAACCGCCTGCGCAGTCAGGATATTCATAAAATTGTTGATGTCTTTACCCGCCAGCAGAGCCTGGACGGCTACAGCCGTATGGTGAGCTTCGACGACATCGAAAAAAATGAGTACAACCTCAATATTCCCCGTTATATCGACGCCAGTGAACCGGAAGATCTGCACGACCTGAGCGCCCATCTGCAAGGGGGTATTCCTGATCGTGATCTTGACGCGCTGAATGACTACTGGCAGGTATTCCCGACCCTGCGTAGTACACTGTTTTCAGCTGCGCGGGACGGTTACAGCGCAGCGCGTGTCGCCGCTTGCGATGTGAAAGCCACCATTCTGCAACACCCGGAATTTTGTACCTTTGCCAAAAATAGCCTGTTGCCCTTTAACTGCTGGGTTGAAGATGTAGCGCTGGAGCAGATTCAGCAGGGGGATAAACCCAAAGAGCTGATTTTCGATATATCGGAAGCCCTGCTGGCGCAGTACAGCAACGTTGAACTGCTGAGTAAATACGATATTTATCAGCTGCTGATGGACTACTGGGCTGAAACTCTGCAAGACGATGCCTATGTGATTACCCAGGATGGCTGGCAAGGTGCCAGCGCCCTGCGTGAACTGGTGGCAAGGCGGGGCGAAAAGCTGAAAGAAACAGCAGACCTCACCATCAACAGGGTGAAATACAAAACTGAAGTCATTCCACCGCCGCTGATTATTAACCGCTATTTTGCTGATCAGCAGACTGCACTGCACGCGCATCAGGCAAAGCTTGATGCTGCCAGCCAGGCGCTGGAAACCTTTATCGAAGAAAACATCGGTGAAGAAGGTTTGTTAAATGACGCCCTTAACGATAAAGACAAAATCACCAAAGCCGGTATCACCGCACGGCTGAAACTGGCAATCGATATTGATGAAATTGCCGCATTAAAACAGGCGAAAAAACTGTTTGATAATGAAGCCGTTGCGAAGAAGGTCGTGAAAACCGCACAGGATGCGCTAGACATGGCGGTATTTAAACAGTACCCACAACTTGGCGAAGCCGAGATTAAACAGCTGGTGATTGAAGATAAATGGCTGGCCACACTCCAGGCCGCGATAGAAGCGGAAATCGAGCGTGTAACCCAGCGTCTGTCGAATCGTGTGCAAGAGCTGGAAGGGCGATATGCGCAATCACTGCCGCAGATTAGTCAGTCAGTTGAGCGCCTGAGCGAGAAGGTTGCAGGGCATCTTAAGGCTATGGGGGTGAGGTGGTAATAATGAGTGAACTGAAGCAGTGTCAAGCCATCTCAGCAGGCTACAAAACAACAGAAGTAGGTGTTATTCCCGAGGATTGGTCTTGTGTCCATTTGGGGGAGCTTGGTAGTGTCGTAAGAGGAGGTTCCCCTCGTCCAGCAGGAGATCCCAAGTATTTCAATGGAAAGTTCATTCCATGGTTAACCGTAGCCTCGTTAACAAACATCCCAATCAGTCAGCATGAAGTACACTCAACGGCAACGATGCTGACTGAGCTGGGAGCAAAGCAAAGTAGAACCCTTGAACCAAATACCTTAATCATCTCAAATAGTGGAGCAACACTAGGCGTCGCTAAAATTCTGGGCATTAAATGCTGTGCGAATGATGGTGTTGCCGCTTTGATTAATCAGAAAAGTGGCAATAGATCTTTTATAGCTCACTATTTGAATACTAAAACTAGGGAGCTGCATGATCAGGTTGCTACAGGAAATGGTCAGCCAAACCTTAATACCGATCTAATAAAGGCTATTCCTCTGCCATTTCCCTTAGAAGAAGAGCAATCCGCCATAGCCAGCACCCTATCCGATGTCGATGCCCTGATCACCGAGCTGGAAAAGCTGATTGCCAAAAAGCAGGCCATTAAAACCGCCACCATGCAGCAGCTGCTGACCGGTAAAACCCGTTTGCCACAGTTCGCTTTGCGCGAAGATGGTACACCGAAGGGGACTAAGCCCAGTGAGTTGGGGGAGATACCGGAGGATTGGGAAATTTGCTGCCTATCTCATTTATGTGATGTTAGAGATGGAACTCACGATTCTCCTAAATACCAAGAAAACGGCATACCCTTAGTTACCTCTAAAAATATAATAAATAATACTCTTGACTTATCAGATGTGTCCTGTATTTCAATTCATGATGCCACTGAGATCAACAAGCGGTCAAAGGTTGATCTAGGCGATGTTATTATGTCAATGATTGGAACGATTGGTAGTGTTGTATTGATTGAGAAAGAGCCAATATTTTGTATTAAAAACATTGCTCTTTTCAAGCCAAAAGAAATTCAAGGGGCCTTTTTATTTCATTTGATAACGAGCAGTATTTTCCAGAAATATCTAGATGAAAGTTTAGATGGCGGTATTCAGAAGTTTGTGTCTTTGGGCACTCTTCGAAAGTTGAATATAGTTAAGCCGTCTTCAGAAGAACAACTAGTCATTGCAAGTACTTTGTCAGATATGGATAGCGAAATCCAAGTCATTGAGAAGCGCCTATCCAAAACCCGCCAGATAAAACAGGGTATGATGCAGGCGCTACTGACCGGTAGAACCCGGCTGGTTAAACCGGAGGTGCAGGATGACGCCGAATCGTAGTTTCTACCGGATTTTTGCCGGGGCTAAAAGTGTGCACGCCAGTCTTTGCCTGGAGCAGGGCATTGTGGGCGGTGATCTGGGCATAGAGCAGGATCTGGCCGGGCAGTTGCCAGAGGATTGGCGTAGTTTCAATAAGCAGTTTGTGCCCGTGTTAATGGCCGCTAATCCAGAAAAAACAAAAGTTGCCGCCGGGCTGGCGTGCGGGATGCTGCACATTATCAGTAAAGGGATGCAGCAGGGCGATATCGTGCTTTGCCCTACCGGCAGTGGCCAGTTTTATGTGGGGGAAGTGTGCTCTGAGTACTTCTATGCCGAAGGCCAGGTTTTACCCCACCGCCGCCGGGTAAAATGGTTTGAACAGGGCATTAATCGCGATGAGATGAGCCAGCCGTTAAAAAACTCGGCAGGCTCTATCGGTACAGTCTGTAAACTCACCAAACACGCTCAGGAGCTGGAGAGCCTGCTGGAAGGCAAGCAACCGCCTGCGCGACTGCATACCGATGACAGTGTGGAAGACCCGGCAATCTTTGCGCTGGAAAAGCATCTGGAAGACTTTCTGGTCGCGAATTGGCAGCACACCGCATTGGGTGCTGACTTTGAGATTTTCAATGAAGAGGGGGAACTGGTTGGCCAGCAATACCCTTCAGATACCGGGCCCATTGATATTCTGGCCATCAGCAAAAATCAGCAGACGCTTCTGGTCGTCGAGCTTAAACGCGGCCGCGCCAGTGATGTAGTTGTCGGCCAGATTCAGCGTTATATGGGCTATGTAAAAGAGGAGCTGGCCGAACCCCATCAAACCGTTAAAGGCGTTATTATCGCGCTGGAAGATGATCTGCGGTTACGCCGCGCCTTAAGTGTTACCCACAATATCGAGTTTTACCGCTATCAGATCAGTTTCAAGTTGTTAAAAGATCAGCATTAAAGGATGTAGTCATGAGCACCGTTGGACAGAAGGAACGTGTCACCCAGGATCGTGTTGTTGAATTTTTTCAGGCTGAGCTGGGTTATCGCTACCTTGGCAACTGGATGGATCGTGATAACAACCGCAATATAGAGCCTGCACTGCTTGGTGCCTGGCTTGAAAAGCAGGGCGTTAGCAGTGTGCTGATTACCCGCACGCTGCGCCAGCTGGAAAAAACCGCCGCACTGGGCGAAGGTAAAAAGCTCTACGATGCCAATAAAGAGGTGTACCGGCTACTGCGCTACGGTGTGAAAGAAAAGGCTGGCGCAGGCGAGCAGACGCAAACCGTCTGGCTGATTGATTGGCGTAACCCGGCCAATAATGATTTTGCCATTGCGCAAGAGGTGACGGTTAAGGGGGAAAACAAAAAACGCCCGGATATTGTGTTGTATGTAAACGGCATCGCGCTGGGTGTTATTGAGTTGAAACGCGCTTCTGTCTCGATCAGTGAAGGTATCCGCCAGAATCTGGATAACCAGAAAAAAGAGTTTATCCGCAATTTTTTTACCACCATGCAGCTAGTGATGGCCGGTAATGACAGCCAGGGGTTACGTTATGGCACCATCGAAACCCCGGAAAAGTACTACCTGGAATGGAAAGACGAGGCATCAGCCGAATTCGAGAACCCGCTTGACAACCATCTTGTTCAGCTTTGCAACAAGTCGCGTTTTCTGCAACTTATTCATGACTTTATGGTGTTTGATGCCGGGGTTAAGAAAACCTGCCGCCACAACCAGTACTTTGGTGTTGAAGCAGCTAAACGCCATATCCAGCAGCGTGAAGGCGGGATTATCTGGCATACCCAGGGTTCTGGTAAAAGTCTGACGATGGTCTGGCTGGCAAAATGGATCTATGAGAATGTCACCGACCCAAGGGTATTAATTATTACCGACCGTGTAGAACTGGATGAGCAGATCGAGAAAGTGTTTACCGGTGTTGATGAAGAAATTTATCGAGCCAGAAAAGGCTCAGGCCTGCTCTCAACACTTAATGTCGCAGAACCTTGGCTGATCTGTTCACTGGTACATAAGTTTGGCCGCAAGGGTGAGTCAGAAGCTGATGCGGCCACCGATGAATTTATTGAAGAACTGAAAAAGAATATTCCGAAAGATTTTCGCCCGAAAGGTAATCTGTTTGTATTTGTTGATGAGTGTCACCGCACCCAGTCAGGCAAGCTGCATCGGGCGATGAAGGCTATTCTGCCCAATGCCATGTTTATCGGTTTTACCGGCACGCCGCTGATGAAGAAAGATCAGGCTAAATCAGTCGAGGTATTTGGTCGCTATATTCATACCTATAAGTTTAATGAAGCTGTCCGGGATGGCGTGGTGTTGGACCTGCGTTATGAAGCCCGCGATATTGACCAGCACCTGACATCACAGACCCGGATTGACCAGTGGTTTGAGTCGAAAACCAGTGGTCTGTCGCGGTTGGCCAAACTGCAACTTAAGCAAAAATGGGGCACCATGCAGAAGGTGCTATCAAGCCGTTCACGGCTTGAAAAGATTGTTGGGGATATTCTGCTTGATATGGAGCTTAAACCCCGCTTGAAGGATGGCCGGGGCAACGCCATGCTGGTGTGTTCCAGCGTGTACCAGGCCTGTGTCGTATATGATCTGTTCAGTCGCAATGGTTTTGCAGAAAAGTGCGCCATTGTTACCAGTTATCAGCCCTCAACCGCGTCAATTAAAGGGGAAGAAAGCGGCGAAGGGCAAACAGAGAAGCTATTTAAATACGATATATACCGCAAAATGGTGGCGGAATATTTTGACCAGCCTGAAGACAAAGCTGCATCACTGGTAGATAAATTCGAGCAACAGGTTAAAGAGCGTTTTATTAAAGAGCCAGGGCAGATGCGGCTGCTGATTGTGGTTGATAAACTGCTGACCGGCTTTGATGCGCCATCGGCAACTTATCTCTACATTGATAAGAAAATGGCAGACCATAACCTGTTTCAGGCGATCTGTCGGGTTAACCGACTGGATGGTGACGATAAAGAATACGGCTACATTGTTGACTACAAAGATCTGTTCAGAAGCCTCGACAAAGCGATCAAGGACTACACCAAAGAAGCATTTGGTGAGTACGACCGTGATGATGTGGCGGGCCTGCTTAAAGATCGCCTGAAAGAAGCCAGCGATGATCTGGACAATGCACTTGAGGTGGTCAAAGCGATCTGTGAACCGGTAAGGGCACCAGGAGACAGACAGGATTATATTCACTTCTTCTGCGGCCAGTCTGGCGAAAACAGCGATACGTTGTTTGAAAAAGAATCCTTACGTCTGAGTTTCTATAAAGCGGTGGCATCATTGTTACGTGCCTATGCCAACCTTGCCAACGAAATGGAAGCGGCAGGCTACAGCGCTGATCAGGCCAAAGCGATCAGGCAGGATGTTGCTCATTTTGAAAAGGTCAGAGACGAGATCAAACTGGCCAGTGGCGATCTGCTTGATATGAAGAGCCTGGAGCCTGCCATGCGTCATCTGTTTGACCAGTACATTCGTGCCGATGAGTCTGAAACTCTGATGGACTTTGAAGAGCTGGGCCTGATTGATCTTGTGGTAGAGAAAAATGGTGAGGGGCTTGAAAAGCTCCCAGAAAACCTGCGCAACGATGAAAAGGCGATGGCTGAGGCGATTGAAAATAATGTCCGTAAAACGATTATTGATGAGAATCCGGTCAACCCTAAGTACTTTGATCATATGTCTGCGTTGCTTGATGAGCTGATCCAGCAGCGTCGCCGGGGCGCAATCAATTACCAGAAATACCTGGAAGAGATCAAAGTACTGACAAAGCAGGTTGTGAACCCTGCCAGCAGCGCTTCGTCGAAGTATCCCGAGTCTATCAATTCACCTGCCAGGCAGGCGCTATATGACAACGTTGGTGAGGACGCGGTGCTGGTCTCTAAAATTGATAGCGCAGTCATGAATACGAAGAAAGATGAGTGGATTGGTGACCGCTTTAAAGAGTTAGAGGTTGCCGGAGCAATTTATCAAGCAACGACAGGCTATAACGTAGACATTGAGAGCATTATGAGCCTTGTCAGAGCCCAGAGAGAATACCATTAGTGACAGAGCTGGCAATTCGCGGCATAGCAATATCTGTGCATCGCAAAGCGATAAAAAACCTGCACCTGAGCGTCTTGCCACCCGATGGCCGGGTGCGGGTTTCTGCGCCTGAATATATGTCTGAGCAAGCGATCAGACTGGCTGTGATCAGCAGATTGTCATGGATAAAGAAACAACAACATGATTTTGAAAGCCAGCCTCGTCAGTCAAGCAGGGAGATGGTTAATGGTGAGAGTCATTACCTCTGGGGGCGTTGTTACAGGCTGGAAGTAGATATTGCCCAGGGGGGCAGGCATTCAGTCAAGATAAAAGGCCCCGGTAAACTGCGACTGAACATCACACCAGGCACCACCACCGATAACCGCCTGAAAGTGCTTAATGACTATTATCGCGCCGAGCTGAAACAGCGTGTCCAGCAACTTCTTGAGCGCTGGCAACCGGTTATTGGTGTGCAGGCTTCAGCCTGGGGTATCAAGAAGATGAAAACGAAATGGGGCAGCTGCAACACTCGTCAAAAACGTATCTGGCTCAATCTGGAGTTGGCTAAAAAACCCCCTGAGTGCCTCGAATACATACTGGTACATGAACTCGTGCATCTGCTGGAACGCCACCATAATGAGCGCTTCAAAATATTGATGGATAGATTTATGCCAGACTGGCGCGAGCGAAGAAGCCTGCTCAATAGCTTGCCGCTGGCTTATGAAGATTGGCAATACTGAATCTGTAGTCACTCTATAAAATATAGGGGAAACCCTGTACTTGTCAGAAAAGTAGCGCTAGGATAGCGATCAAAGTTTACGTTTACGTCAAAGTTAAACAGTTTTTGACAGGCCCTGCGGCATTCGATTATCGATGCGTAGCGGAGCCTGGATGGGGAGCATCCTATGCAGATTAAAGACAGTGTATTTGTAGTAACCGGTGGTGGTCGTGGTCTGGGCCGTGCAATGTCTGAGCACCTGGCAGCGCAGGGCGCAAAACTGGCGTTGATTGACTTGAACACAGAAGCGCTGGAAGAAGCGGCAGCAGCCTGTGTAGAGCAGGGCGGTGAAGCCCGTGGTTATGTCTGCAATATCACCGATGAACAAGCTGTTGAAGAGACTTTCGCACAGATCAAAGCTGACTTTGGCCAGTTGAATGGCCTGGTGAACAATGCCGGTCTGATGCGTGATGGGATGCTGATCAAGGTTAAAGATGGCGAGCTGGTTGGTAAAATGGCGCTGGACCAGTGGCAGTCAGTGGTTGATGTAAACCAGACCGGCTCTTTCCTCTGTGGTCGTGAAGCGGCCGCTATCATGGCAGTGCAGGGTACAGGTGGTGTGATTGTTAATATCTCGTCCGTTGCCCGTGCTGGCAATATGGGCCAGACCAACTACTCGGCCACCAAAGCGGCCGTTGCGACGATGGTTGTTGCCTGGGGCCGTGAATTGGCACGCCATGGTATTCGTACTGGCGGTATCGCACCTGGCGTTATTGCGACAGATATGACTGCGCAGATGAAACCAGAAGCGATTGACCGTCTGGTTTCTGCGGTACCGCTGCGCCGCCTGGGTGATATGGCTGAAATGGGCCATACCTTGCAGTACATCATCGAAAACGATTTCTTTACAGGCCGTGTTATTGAAATGGACGGTGGCCTGCGTATGTAAACGTAGTTCTGACGGGCGGGTGATGTAGACAGCACCCGCTCGTGCAGTGCACCGGGAACCCGCCTGCGCGGGGCATGACTGGTACGTCGTTTTGGGAGCCTTGGGGCTCCTTTTTTTGTTGTTTGCGTGTTTGTTGTTTGCGTTCTTTATTCTATGTGTTTTGGGTTATACGCGCCTTTTGATTATGTGCGCTGTACTCCCTTCCTCTCTCTTCGCTTTGCCAGGCTTTATTTCTTCATTTTTACCGGCATCTATGGCTTTCTTCAGGCCTGTTTCATATTTAAACGTACCCTTGCCAGGGTAGGCCATGCCTGCGTAGGCCTACCCATGATTCATGTACAGGTTATAGCTGTTGCTATTTCACTTTACTGTGTTGCCTGTTGGGCACAGGTGTGGTGCTGGCAGCAGCTACTAATGGTGTTGAAGCGGTCTACGCTGTAAAAGCTGTATGTTTTTTATACTTTTGTGACGTTTTTATGGAACCTTAACCGGTGTTATGGGGGTCTGAGTAGTAGCGTTACAGATTTACCTGACTAAAATACTTGGAATTATCACAGGCCAGAGGAAAAAGGCTGTTGTTGAGGGTGGTAATTCTGAGGGGTGGTGGTTATCTGAGGCATGATTCATAGTTGTATTTAGAATACAATACAACTTAGGTTTAAATGGTGATGATCTCACCGGAAACTGGGGCGCAGAGGTAACCGGCCTTCAGGCCCTGTATATTGAGACACATGTAGAGGATACAGCATATGCTGATATTGACCCGGCGTTCAGGCGAAAGCCTGATTATTGGAGACGACGTCACCATTACCGTTCTGGGTGTGAAAGGGAACCAGGTTCGCCTGGGTATCGACGCACCACGTGATTGCTCGGTGCATCGTGAAGAAATATATCTGCGTATTCAGGCAGAAAAAGGTGACGAAGACGCGATTGAAGCGCTAGCGCACCAGCCTTCACGCCATAAGAAAGAGATTGGCCCTAACACGCTGCGCATGAAACCCTGAGTAGCTGGGGCTTATTCAATACAGCTGCGCTACACAGCGCACTGTAAGTATCACGCGAACGCCGACGTATAGTACCGTCGGCGTTCGTCTTTCCGGGCCAGGTATCTACTCAGGCTTTGCATCCTCCAGGCTTTTCATCTTCCCGCTCTGGCAGGCCTTTAGCTTCTGTTGTTGTGCAGCTGCTACAATGGCGTTTCTTTATTCCATCGGTTATTTCACTGGAGTGTTCTATGCTCTGCCAGTCGCCTGTTAAAGGTCTTGCGCTTTGCACTTTATTGCAGCTGTGGCTGTTCTGCTGGCTGTTTGCCACCGCAATCAGTCCATCCTATCTGGTGGAAGGCACACGTAATACGCTGGGATTTCAGTTTCCCTCCAAGGAGGCCTATGTATACACCGTGATTACGGTGCAGTTTATCTATTACGCGGTGCTGGTTGTGCTGGTGGGACTGACAATACGCACCGTGCAGGGTTACTGGTTGCAGTGGCGACAGCGCTGATAGGTTTGGCTATTTGGGTGGTTGGCCTCGTGGCCAGTAACTTTCAGTAACAATATGTTCATACTGTCCTGGAACTGACATATAACAGCAAACTGGACTCACTAGAATGCCCCTGTTTTTGAGTGCCCTTGCGGGCGTTGTTATTTCAAGGGGGCAAGGTGAACCGTTCCATAAAAACGCAGCTGATTGTCTGGATCGGGTTGCTGATGTTGCTGATGCTGGCGATCCAGCTGGCAATCGGGTTTTATTACAGTGATCGGGTGCAGCAACTGGTTGAAACACGGGCGACGGCTCTGGTCAGTAAGGAGGTGCAGCAAGGGCTGCAACAACGTGCAGACCATGAAGCTGGACGTATCAGGGCGGTGCTGAGCGAAGCGCTACAGGTAACGCGGGGCTTGGCCACTACGGCCAGTCAGTTAAGGCCGGTTAATGCCTGGGATGACCCGGTATTACAACTTGATCGTGAACAGTTTATCGGCCTGCTGCGTGGTGCGTTGCTGGCCCATGATAACTTTACTGCGGTGTACTCTGGCTGGGAGCCTGATGCTTTTGATCAGGCTGATGCGGATAACCTGCTAAACCGTGTGACAGGCTCAGCCGAAGATGGCCGCCTGGTGCCATTCTGGAGCCGTAGCAGTAAAGGCTACCTTGAGATGGTGCCGATGCGCAGCCACCTCAGCACCGGCCGTTTCCCCGATGGTACGCGTAAAGCGGAATTCTACCTTTGTCCCAAAGAACAGGCCCGTAGTTGTCTGCTGGAACCACAAACTTTCCAGGTACAGGGGCGTGACCAGCTGCTGACTTCGGTGGTGTCACCGGTGCTGTTTAAAGGCCAGTTTCTGGGAATGGTCGGGGTTGATCTGTCACTGTCGTTTATCCAGCAACAGGCACTGGAGATCAGTCAAAGCCTGTATCAGGGTCAGGCGCGCGTGTTGATCAGCAGCCAGCGTGGTGTTGTGCTGGGTGACTCCTGGCAGCTGTTACGTCCTGGCCAGCAGTTGGGTAATCAGAATACAGGGGTAGATGAGCAGGCACAATTGCAGGTATCAGTGCCGTTACAACTGGCTGGCCTGAGTAACCGCTGGACATTGCAGATCAGCGTACCGCAACAGGTGGTACTGGCTGACCTTACCCAGTTGCAGGCTGGCATCGCCCAGGTGCAGCATGAATCCAATCTCAGTCGCCTGATGCTGGGGCCGTTGCTGGCGGTGCTGGCATTGCTGTTTGCAGGCTGGATTATCCACCGGCGTCTGCTGCCCTTGAACCAGATGTTGCTGATGTTGCAGGAGATTGCCGACGGTAGCGGTAATCTGACACAACGGTTGAATATTCGCAGCCAGGATGAAGTGGGCCAGGTTGCCGGGTGTTTTAACCAGTTTGTTGAACAACTACAGACGCTGGTGGCCAGTGTGCAACGCTCCGGGGTGCGGGTACATAACTCTGCTAGCCGGGGGGCGGGAATGTCGGGTTCGATCTCCAGCAGTCTGAGCCGTCAACAGGCTGAAATTGACCAGGTCAGCGCTGCCATTGAACAGATGACCCGTTCCTCTCGCGATATTGCGGGCAGCATTGAACAGCTGGGTAGTTCAGCCAGTGAGGTCAGCCAGCAGGCCGAAGGTGGCCAGCAGCGCATGATTCAGGTGGAACAGGCGATAGAGCAACTGGCAGGTAGCATCACCCGCGCCAGCGCAGCCTCAGAACAGCTTGCCAGCCATAGCCAGGAGATTCATGGCATTCTCGATACCATTCGTGCCATTGCTGAGCAGACCAATCTGCTGGCGCTTAATGCGGCTATTGAGGCTGCACGGGCCGGTGAAAAAGGCCGTGGCTTTGCAGTGGTTGCCGATGAAGTGCGTGATCTGGCGCAGAAAACCCAGCAGGCAACCGGCAGTATTGATCAGATGATCGACCAGCTGATCCAGGGCACTAACGACATTGTGCAGCTGAATGAGCACAGCCGCAGCCAGACGGAAACCGTGGTCAGCGAAGTGGGTCAGACCCGACAGGCCCTGGACAGTATTGTCGAGCAGATCCACACCGTTGATCAGCGCTGCCAGCATATGGTGACGCTGGTGGAAGAACAGTACAGCACCGCAGATCACCTGGCCAGCACGGTGGAAACAGTCAGCCGGGCGGCTACTGAGGTACTGGACGGTGCGCGTAGCGGTGAACAGGAAAGCCAGGTATTAACGGAACTTGCTGAAGAGTTAAACCGTAAAACCTGCCGCTTTGTTGTATGAACGCAGTCAGCTGTTATGAACTCAGCTCTTATGAACTTAGCTGTTATGAACTTAGCAAAAATCCGCGTAAACCCTCGCCCAATCGGGCGGGGATACAAGCGGGAACCGCGCAGCGGTTCTAATCAGGCGTGCCTTGGCTCTGCACATATTCTCGCAGAGTTTCAACT
>JAOXSF010000105.1 GCA_025800125.1 Marinobacterium sp. | reverse complement strand
CAGAAAATCCGGCCATCCCATGCTTCGGCTGATTCTGTGGCAGCTTCGACGCATGGGAACAAATACGACGCACAGATAGAATTAAAACAAATTATTCCGCCTTTAGCACCAGACACGAAGGCTCGCATTGTAAATTAGAACAGACCTTCACAAAATAGACTGAAAGTCGGTGGCCATATTTTACAGACCTTTCACCCGCTTTCCGCTCGAAGAAACTGACCTCAGTCAGTAAAAGTGCATTTTGTATACTTGATTAAATTATTATTCAGCTATCAACTCACTATAGCCTCTACCTGCTTTCCTTTACCCATACCAACAGCCTTACAAGAGAAAGAGCCTTAAAGCGTGTTTAAGCTATGTTACGACAGACTGGGCCAACCCCAGCACTCATACAGCCTGCAAGAGCCGGCCGATGAAACAACAGGCCAATGAAAACATGACCTATGAACATTCTGATCATTGAAGACGATGCCGAACTGGCCGAAGCGATTGGCGATTTCCTGACCCTGCAAGGGGCAGCCTGCGACTATGCCTGGAGCGGCAGTGCCGGGCTGGAGCTGGCCCGGCAGCAGCCGTTCGACATTATCATTCTCGACCTGATGCTGCCACGGATGAACGGCTACAGCGTCTGCCGTACCCTGCGCGACCAGGGCTATACCACACCCGTGCTGATGCTGACCGCCTGTGATGCCGACAGCGACCAGCTGGAAGGCTTTCAGGCCGGAGTCGATGACTATGTGGCCAAACCCTGCCCGATGCCTCTGCTATGGGCACGGTTACAGGCGATCTGGCGGCGGGCCAACCCGGCCAGTGAATGCCTGCAGATTGCTGACCTGAGCCTGTATTTGAAAGAGAAACGGGCCAGCCGTCAGCATGAAGAACTGAAACTGACACCAACCGGCTGGAAAATACTGGAACTGCTGGCCCGCCACAGCCCGGATATTGTCGCTCGCAGAACCATTGAACAGCAGGTCTGGCCGGATGGGGTGGACACCCGCAACTTTAATGTCCAGCTGCACCTGCTGCGTAAAACTGTTGATAAGCCTTTCGGCAGCCCACTGATTCATACGGTCACCGGCAAAGGGTTATGCCTTAAACCTGTTGATAAACAAGCAGTCAACGAGGGAACACAATAATGGCCCAGGCAATCCCTCTGGCGCAACAGTTACGACGACAGCTAGTCTGGATAGGATTAGCACTATCAATTGGTTGTCTGTTGCTGATGGCCGTATTTGCAACGCTGCTGGAAGAGATCGGTAATACACAACTGATGCAGCTGGAAGCACGTACTATTTCCGAATATGCCCAGCGCCACCCTCAGCAACCCCTCCCTCAGGCTGGCACCATAAAAGCCTGGCGCAGCTGGGAAGAGATACCGGTAGATATTCGCCAGCACTTTGACCATGAAGCACTGAAGAAAGGCCAGCTGCTTAACTTCGACCAGACACAGGCTAACGAAAACAGCCGGTATATTGAACTGATCTATTATCCGTCAGATCAAGGTAACGGCCCTGCGCTCTACGTCGCCAGTGTCTATCAGGGGGCAGAAGCGGAAAGACTGTTTGCCGATATAACTTCAACCGCAGTACAGCAGATTCTCGGCTTCACACTGGTCATCATGTTCAGCCTGCTGATTGTAATCCTCTGGCTATTCCACCGGGCGCTGGCACCTTTAAAGTTGCTCAGTCGCTGGGCAACAGCACTGAATGACGCCCCGAATCAGGCTATAGACATCAACTTCCCAATTACCGAGCTGAATGAAATTGCCGATCAGCTACGCCAGGGAGTAGCGAAAGTGCGGCGTAGTAATGAACGTGAGCAACAGTTTCTGAAACATGCCAGCCATGAACTGCGCACTCCGCTGGCCGTCATTCAGGCCAGCCTGGACACCCTGCAATATCAGGTTGCAGCAGACAGCCCCGTCCTGCGTCCGGTCGAGCGTGCCCAGAAAGCCAGCCGCCGTATGATTCAGCTTTCTGACACCCTGCTCTGGCTGGCGCGGGAATCTGATAAAACCATCCCCCGTAGCCCGGTTGCCCTGCTGCCACTGTGCCAGCACCTGCTGGAAGATCACCGTTACCTGCTGCGTGGCCGCCCGATCAGCACACAGCTTCAGGTCTGCGATACCTGCATCAATATTGAAGCCCCTCTGCTATCGATTGTGCTGGCGAACCTGGTCCGCAATGCCTGTCAACACAGTGGAGTGACCGAATCAGGCCTAGGTGAAATCCATATCCAGCTGGATGAGCAGCAACTACAGATCAGCAACCCGGTAAACCCGGAACAGCTCAGCGGTGAGCAGAGCTTCGGACTGGGGCTGGAGCTGGTACAACGCATCTGCCAGAAACTGGGCTGGGCATTCAGCTTTGAATTGAGCAATCAGCAGGCACAGGTGTGTATCCACTTTCAGCCGTCATCTTAAAACCCTCTTAACCCCACCTCCTTCATGCTGTCCAGGTTGATAAACCGACCTGGACTGAGCCATGACCACCCCCATATCTCAATCTGACACTGACGCAATACCGTCTGGTGCTGACGCAACGCTGCCGCGACCAGCCCGCCGCTGGCCCTGGCTACTGCTTGCTCTGCTGTTATTGTTCACCGTCATCGGCTGGTTACTGGAAGCTGAAGACAGCATTGATATTGAGGAATACACAGCAAGCCACTCGCCCAGTGTACTGCCGGTCGTATCGATTGAGAGCAGGCAGGTTGAGTCTGCCACGCTGCGGGTACAAGCCTTTGCTGAACTGAAACCGCGCTGGGCAATTGAAATACAAGCTGCTGTCAGTGGCCGGGTAACCGATGTAAGCCCCCTGGCACTGAGCGGCAGCGAGGTCGAACAGGGCGCACCCCTGCTACAGCTGGAAGACACTCCCTACAGAGCCGAACTGGCCCAGGCTGAGTTGAACCTGGCCGATGCCCATCGTCAGCTGCTGCGGGCAGAAAGCGAAACAGCCGTTGCCCGCCGCCAGTATCGTAACCGGGGCGACGATCAAGCCAATGCGCTGGCTCTGAGACTGCCGGAACTGGAAGTGGCTCGTCAGGCGGTCAAAGCCGCTCAGGCACAGCAGGCAGCCGCCCGGCTGAAACTCAATGACAGTCAGGTACGCGCACCCTTTGCCGGTTTTGTCACCCGACGGCTGGTCAGCCCCGGCCAGCGGGTCGCGGTGGGTGACCCACTGTTATCACTGGCAGATAACCGCACACTGGAGCTGACCGTTGAACTGAGCCCGGCCGACTGGCAAAAGCTGGCCCAGCCAGTCAGCGGCCAGCAGGCACAACTGAGCAATAGCCAGGGTAAGTCACTGGGAACCGCTACTGTGCGCCAGGGCGGGGGGTTTCTGGACAGCAGCAGCCGTCAGTATCAACTGTTTTTACAGGTCGAAAACGCTGACCAGCGTCAGCTGCTGGCCGGCGATTTTGTCCACGTCAGCCTGGTGGGTATCAAACAACCCCGCACCCTGAATATTCCCGCCTCTGCCATCACCCAGTCCGGCCAACTCTGGTACCTGGACACCAACAACCGGTTACGCAACCTGAGCCCGATGATTCTGTTTCGCCACCAGCAGCGGGTGGTCATTCGTGCGCCGGAAGGGGCATCGCAATGGCGCATCGCCACCACGCCGCTGGCGGCTTTTTTACCCGGCCAGCCGGTGCAACCACATCTGACTGACGCAGAGGAATAAACAATGCACAGTGCCGTTCGCTGGTTTATCCACAACCCGGTTGCCGCCAATCTGCTGATGGCATTCATTCTCTTCATGGGCGTGATGACCACCCTGACTATCCGTATCGAAGGCTTCCCGAAGCTTCCACCGGAAGCGATTCATATCACCACCAGCTTCAGTGATGCCACCGCCAACCAGATAGACGAGCTGGTCACCGCCAAGATAGAAAAAGCACTAGAAGGGCTGGATGGTGTACGCAGTATCCGCTCCAGTTCAGCAAATGGTTATTCCACCGTCATTGTGCGCCGGGCAGGCGGGCAAGATCTGAACCGCCTGCTGGACAAGGTGCGGTTACGAATCGACGCCATTGAAGACCTGCCCAGCAAAGCTGAGCGCCCAGTCATAGACACAGACGGCTTCAGTTATCCGGCGCTCTATCTGAACCTCTATGGCGATACCGACCCGGCCACCCTGCAAACCCTGGCAGAACGCCTGAAAGCTGCATTACTGGCCCGTGAAGAGCTGTCTCGCCTGAACATCTGGGGCATACAGCCACGGGAGATCCATATTGAAATTTCGCCACAGCAGCTACGCCGTCACAACCTGACACTGGCCGATGTGATGGCCAGAATCCGTGCCAGCTCGCTGGACTTTGAGGCAGGCAAGCTGCGCACAGAAGGCGGCACCGTACTGCTACGGGCAGATAATCGCGCCCACTACACTCCTGAATTTGCCGCCATCCCGATTATAGAACGCCCCGATGGCAACGCCATCACGCTGGGGCAGCTGGCCCAGATCAGCGATACCTTTGCCGAGGGGGATTATCTGTTCCGTTTTAACGGTGCCCCCACCACTGGTATGGAGGTGCAGGTCGGCCAGAAAGAGAACCTGCTGACCATCTCAGCGGTGGTACATAGTGTTGTGGATAACTTTGCGCCACAACTGCCACCCGGTATCAACATCAGCATCTGGGGCGACTCGGCCGGTTATATCGAAGACCGCCTCACTCTGCTACAACACAACGGCATTCAGGGCCTGCTGCTGGTTGGCCTGCTGCTGGCGCTGTTCCTCAATGTGCGGCTGGCATTCTGGGTCGCGCTGGGCATACCCATTTCAATGATGGGTGCGATGGCCGTAGCCGGTTCCAGCTGGCTGGATTACTCACTGAACGACGTCACCACCTTTGGCCTGATTATCGTACTGGGTATCCTGGTGGATGATGCCGTTGTGGTAGGTGAAAGCGTGTTTGAACAACGCCGCAAACAGACCTGCCCTATCAGGGGTACCGTGGCCGGGGTCGACAAAGTTGCCGTCGCCACCGTATTCGGAGTGCTGACTACCATCGCTGCTTTTACCCCGATGCTGATGATTGATAACCCGCTGGGCAAAGTACTGGCCAGCTTCTCTGGCATGGTTATTCTGGCACTGATCTTCTCACTGATTGAGAGTAAATTTATTCTCCCTGCCCACCTGGCACAGACCAGCATGGATACCGCCCCTGGCTGGTTGCTCTCCCGGCTCTGGTCTCGGTTACAGACACTGGCACGGGCAGGACTGACTGGCTTTCGTGACCATTTTTACGCACCCTTGCTGCGCCTGGCCCTGGTGCATCGCTATGCGGTACTGGTGCTGTTTATCAGCGCGGCCACACTGGGGCTGGGAATGATCGGGCTGGGCAAGATACGTACGGTATTCTTCCCGGAGATTCCCGAACAGCTGGTACAGATCAACCTGACCATGGACGCTCGCGCACCTTTTACGCTGACCCGCAACAACATTGAACAGATTCAGCAGGTCGGCCAGCAACTCAACACCCGTCTGCAATGGGAATACGCACTGGCAGAACCACCAATTACCCTGATGTTTCTCAGCGCACCGGATGCCGGTTCCGCCGAACTTTATGCGGAACTGTCACCGGTTGCACAACGACCAGGGCTAGAGGCCCCGGAGATCGCCCGACGCTGGCGAGAACAGACCGGGCCACTGGAAGGCAGCATTCAGCTGACCTTTGACAGCAGCGAAGATGTCGGTGGCGGTTTCCAGCTACGACTGGAAGGGCAGGACCCACAACAGCTACAGGCAGCCAGCAATGAACTGAAACAGTATCTGGCACAGATCGCAGGCATCAGCGAACTGCGCGACAGTATGGCCGGGGGCCAGTCGGAACTGTCGATCCGGCTACGACCGGAGGCACGTAATCTGGGCTTTAACACCGACACACTGGCCAGTCAGATTGGTTACGCCTTTGGCGGTGCAGAGGTGCAGAAACTGCGCCGTGATGGCCAACAGGTAAAAGTCCAGCTGCACAGCACACTCAACGCCCGTGACAGCCAGGCCGACCTTTTACAGACCCGATTACGCAGCAGCAACGGTGACTGGGTGGCGCTACATGCACTGGCCGATATTGAGGGTCGTTATGTGGCGGGTACCATCCACCGCCGTAACGGTAAACGGATCAACCATATATCTGCCAGTATTGATGATGATATAACCTCTGCCGAAGAGGTCAGCCAGGCGGTTTTTACTCGCTTTGCACCAACACTGGCACAACGCTACCCTGGCGTCAGCCTGCTGCCTGCCGGTGAACTGGCGGAGATGAACGCCATCAAGGGCGACCTCAGCCGGGCACTGATTATCGCCTCGGTGATGATCTATATCCTGATGGCGGTACCGCTAAAGTCCTACTGGCAACCCTTCGTAATTCTGTCGATTGTACCGTTTGGCTTTGTTGGCGCTGCCATCGGCCACCTGATCATGGACTTGCCATTATCGCTGTTCTCATTCTTCGGCATGCTGGCGTTGACCGGTGTAGTAGTCAACGACAGCCTGGTAATGATGACACGCTACAACCAGGCCCGCGATGCTGGACTGCCGCTCAACGAAGCATTGCACGATGCCGGTACCGGCCGCTTTAACGCCATCTTCCTCACTACCGCCACCACAGTGATCGGCCTGATGCCGCTGCTGTCAGAAACCTCGGAACAGGCTCAGTACCTGATACCAGCTGCAGCCTCTCTGGCCTGGGGTGAGTTATTCGCCACCACACTGATGCTGATTCTGGTGCCGGTACTGATTGCGATAATTGAAGACATCCGCTCACTGTTTGTCCGCTACTGAACGCAGCGTTCTCCGCAGGGATTTTTCGCCGCATATCACACCTTGCCAGAACAGTTACAGGCCGCCTCACTTACCATGCAGCAAAAGCAACAGGGTATCGCAGATATTTTCTTAATATCCGCGATAGCCTGCACCGCCATACGTTATCAAAAGAACGCTCAAAACATATAAAAAACATACCTTAAATAATCTTAAAAATAATAAAACATTAAATAAAACAAAATACTTTCCCATTCCAAAAAGTACAAACTGATATAAAACGCTCAATAAAAAATCACAAAAAAACCACATAGAAACGAATTGACAAGCTTTAACTCACTGTTAACATCCGCTCTCGAAACCAACCGTCATAAATAGGGAAAGTTATGACAAAGACTCAAAATATCTGCTTTAACCTTTCAGAAGAACAAACCCGTAACATCACGCGATCCGTCGCAGAAATTGAAGCGATCGGGCTGTCTCAACTGCAAAAAACTGCCAGCATTATTCGTAAAGAAATGCCTGAAAAATTACTTAGATCACTGGAAGCTATAGGTATTCCAGGGTCGGGCGTCAATTCGATTATTATTCATGGTCTGTTTGATGCTATTAATCCTGACCAGGCATTACTGGTACACGAAGCAATATCCCGTCATATCTGTGGTATTAATGATATCAAGTATCGTTATGAAGATCACAAGGCGATCTACCCACGCTCAGATGGCGCCAGCACTTCGGAATGGGGTAATGGTGTCGGGCATATTTCAGCACACTCGGATGATCTGTATGAAAATGTTGACTCCGACCTGCTGTCACTGACCGTCGCCCATGACAGAACTGCTTGCCCAACGCTGATCTACAATACCGATGATCTGCTGTCACAACTGCCAGAGGACGATATTCACACCCTGCGTACCGCACAGGTGCGCTATCGTTCAGGTCGTAATGTTACCGGTGTCCGTCTGGAACGTATCCGCCCGGTGATAGAGCCAAAGGACGATGATGAGCTCTATAACATTGATATGCGGGTAGAACCTAACTATGGCGACCGGATGGTGGCGGTTGAGATTGCAGACCAACCGGTACTGGACCGACTGCGTGACGCACTGAGCCGGACAACCCCGATCTCGGCCGAAGGCCGTACCGGCACTTTCGTTATCATCAATAACCGTAAAGTACTGCATTCACGCGGGTCCATCGGTCAGCAGAAAGGCTATGACCACCCCGCCGAGGCCAGCCGTCTGCTATTCCGCTCCAAGGGGCAGAAGGTACAGCTTCAGTCTGTCAACCAGCTGTTCTGATCCAGTCATTTTTTCAGCATTAACCGATAAACCAGGAATGCCCGGCATTTGCACCACCGGCATTCCGGTTTTGTGTCAGATGGACAGCCCGCATGAACGGAATTGTTGCCTCTATCTTACCGATTATTATCCTGCTCTTACTGGGCTTTCTATGTCGTCATTACTGGCTGACTGATAAAGCATTCTGGAGCAATATCAATAAACTGATCTATTATGCCATGTTTCCCTGTCTGATGGTGTACTCCATTGGAACGGCTGACCTGAGTAATACCGATTACAGTTTTATTCCAGTATTAATTATACTGGTTCTTATTTTCATCAGCGTGATATGGATAGGCAAACCTTTTTTTAAAGACCAGGGGTTCTGGGTTGCTTTTATTCAGGGTGCAGTGCGTTATAACAGTTATGTTTTTATCGCGGTAACACTGCTATATATCAGTACTGATGTAATGCCTGTTATTGCACTGATCACCGCATTCCTGGTACTGACTACCAATGTAATAAGTGCTTTTATCCTTAACTTTTATTCAGAGAATCAGATCGGGTTGGTGAAAACGGCCATATCAACACTCACCAACCCACTGGTTTTTTCCTGCCTGCTGGGGCTGTCTATTAATGAACTGGCGCAGATTTTTCCAGTAATTACTCAGATCAGCTGGCTGAACCGTACTCTGGAACATATTGGTGATGCGTCACTGGCACTGAGCCTGATTTCCGTCGGCGCATCACTGAACCTGGGCGTTTTCCGCTACCACCTGATGGGCATTCTGCTGTGTTCTGGTATCAAACTGCTGCTACTGCCACTGGCAGTGGTCACCACGCTGATCTGGCTGGAGGCCGACCCACTGCTGATTCTGGTGTGTATGATATACGCTGGTAGCCCCTGCTCGGCCAACGCTACCGCAATGACTGAAGCAATGGGCGGTGATTATGAATCCATGAGCCTGATTATCAGCACTCAGACCGTACTCTGTGTATTGACCCTGCCATTACTGATGTACATCTATGGAATTTACCAGGGAACACCAGGGTTCTGATGACTAAAAAGCCAGGGGTTATTCCCTGGCCCTGTCCCAACAACCTGCTGATCCTGCTGATATTGATGCCAGCCCGTCACCCTCTGGCTGATAAAACTTACCATAATTGGTGAGTATTAATAAGAAACGGTGCTTTCTGGAGTGGCAGGAATGTAACTTTTTCAACCGGATGTGTACGGCAGCAGCAAGATGCTGTCTGATTAATTTCGCTTCATCTTCAGCCTGCTAAATATCTTTTTTAAAACACGGCCTTAACACAAAATCCCAGAATACAAAGCCAGAACAAATAGCGTAAACTGATTTCTTAAAAATCCACAATGTAGTCCCCTCAACAGGAGGATTGCCAAAAATTAATTCCATGGCATGGACGAAGCCAGTTATCAGAATCAAATATCCTAGAAAAAGTTTTATTTTTGAATAGTTCATATCGCTTTATCTGTTTATATAGACGACTTCATTTATACCACAGGTATTACCTTATCAGAGTTGTATGGCATGCCTGACTCCGGCCACTGACAAGCACAAACTTTTCTGATGACAGTAGCCAGAATGCGACAAGCAGTCTCAATTTTTATTTTAAAACACTCAGCAAAAGATCCCAGATGCCAGGCTTTGACTTTTTATGATATTCCTTACGTAATTCTCCAATATGTGCGAACTGCTGTTTAACCTTATCCAGGTTAGCGGCGGTCGCTGCAGGAATATCAGCAATATAACGCTCTACTTTACTCAGGCCTTCAAGCGAAACATTTTTTCGCTCCGGCGAAAAGTCATACCCCTGCGCATTATGCAGGTATGTTTTAAAGATTGCCATATGGCTATTAAAAGCTTCAGCTGATGAAGCATCAATCGCCTTTTTGTACTGCAACTGCATCTCTTTCATCGTCTTTTTCAGGTTTACAGGCTCACCTGCACAGACATAGCTTGACGTGGTTAATAGAGCTGCCAACAGAAAAGAACTGAAAAATGAAGTGTTAACCGGGAGTTTCATATACAGAGGTAACCTGTTTCAGAACAGTGGAGTCGTATGACGACATTATACCAGAATCACCGTCGATAGCGGGCAGGGTAAACCTGTAGCAGCGTGTCAGTACCACAGGCAGGCAGCCTGGAAAGGCGATTCTGCCCATTCCCATAACACATGCGGGAGCGAGCAGACCAAAAACGAACTGATAATATCAGATAGCGATCAACATCAGACTGTTATCAGGACGGTACAGGCTCTGACACCCGGCGGAAGTAATTCCCTCCGCATTTCTGGCAAGGCTCAATCACCACTGTCGACAGCAAACGGTGCGGCATGCCACATTCCAGGCACTCCAGCGTGCCCACAGTGGCCAGCTCACCGGCGATATACTGTTCAGCATCATGATCCAGCTGTTCACGCAGCAGCTCCTGATCAACGCGGGTGCGATCAGCCAATGACAACAGGCTCTCTTTCACCTGGTTTTCCAGGTAGTTAAGGTCAAACTTCAAAAATGCCGCCATCCCCTCACCAGCCAGGTGACTGTAGTGGCCCAGGGCTCTTACATCACGTTTAACGTAAGCGCCCAGCAAGTCCAGTTCATCACGGGTCATCTGCTCGGCGGTCTGTTCGACGTTGACCGCTTCTTCTATCTGCTCCTGCAGGAACTCCCAGCTCTTTATTTCGGCATCGGCCAGACGGGCTTCCAGCCGTTTCATTACTCGATCATAGGCGGCTACAAAGCCTTTTCCGCCCGGTTTATTCTGTTGTGCCATAACAACCTCCTCTGGCCTTTACCACGCAGCACTCGGAATGGCTCAGTGCTGTCGAGAGTGACGCTTCTATTGTATGCTATGCAGCATCTTTTTATTCCTTAACCGGCATCAGGTAAAGCAGGATTCAGATGATGAACAGACGCGGTTGCCGATCGTGCGCAATGGACTGTTCAGCATCAGGGGGAGTCAGTCTTTAAGCCGGTTTCTTATTTTACAGGTTTCACCAGGTCGACCATGAACGAACAGTATCAGCCGCAGGAAATCGAAGCCCAGGCACAACAGTTCTGGGAAGAGAACGATAGCTTCAAAGCCACCGAAGACACCAGCAAAGATAAATTCTACTGCCTGTCCATGTTCCCGTACCCAAGCGGCCGACTGCACATGGGCCACGTGCGTAACTACACTATCGGTGATGTGATCTCCCGCTACCAGCGTATGCAGGGCAAGAACGTGCTGCAGCCAATGGGCTGGGATGCGTTTGGTCTGCCAGCCGAAAATGCGGCAATGAAAAACAATGTTCCGCCGGCAGACTGGACTTACGAAAATATCGACTACATGCGTAATCAGCTCAAACAGATGGGTTTCGGTTACGACTGGAACCGTGAGCTGGCCACCTGCCATCAGGAATACTACCGTTGGGAACAGTGGTTCTTTACCCGCCTGCTGGAGAAAGGCCTGGCTTACAAGAAAGAGTCAGAAGTTAACTGGGACCCTGTTGACCAGACCGTACTGGCCAATGAGCAGGTAATCGACGGACGCGGCTGGCGTTCCGGTGCGATTGTTGAGCGCAAAAAAATTCCACAGTGGTTCCTGAAGATCACCGATTACGCTGATCAGCTACTGGATGACCTGGACCAGCTGACCGAATGGCCAGAGCAGGTTCGCACCATGCAGAAGAACTGGATCGGCCGCTCCAAGGGTGTCGAGCTGAAGTTCGGCATCGAAGGCGAAAATGATCTGGAAGTGTTCACCACCCGTCCTGACACCCTGATGGGCGTTACCTACGTTGCTGTTGCGGCACAGCACCCGCTGGCGCTGAAAGCTGCCGAGAACAACGCTGAACTGGCAGAGTTCGTTGAAGAGTGCAAGAACATCAAGGTGGCTGAAGCCGATATGGCCACCATGGAGAAGAAAGGCATGGCGCTGGGTATCAACGCCATTCATCCGCTGACCGGTGAAGAAGTACCGGTGTGGACGGCCAACTTCGTCCTGATGGATTACGGTACTGGTGCAGTAATGGCGGTGCCTGGCCATGACCAGCGCGACTACGAGTTTGCCAGCAAGTATGGCCTGGAAATCAAACAGGTTATCCGCCCTGAAGATAACAGCATTGAGATCAATCTGACCGAAGAAGCATTCACCGAAAAAGGTGTACTGATCAACTCCGGTGATTTCGATGATCTGGACTTCGAAATGGCATTCAAAGCAATCGCCTCCGAACTGGAGAAACAGGGCAAAGGCGAAACCACCATCAACTACCGTCTGCGTGACTGGGGCGTGTCCCGTCAGCGCTACTGGGGTGCGCCGATTCCGGTAATCAACTGTGCCAGCTGTGGTGCGGTGCCAGTACCTGAAGATCAGCTGCCAGTAGTACTGCCTACCGACGTTGAGTTCGACGGTTCCGGTTCTCCAATCAAGAAGATGGACAGCTTCATCAACACCAGCTGTCCGAAATGTGGCGGTGCGGCTGAGCGTGAAACCGATACCTTCGACACCTTTATGGAGTCCAGCTGGTACTACGCCCGTTACGCGTCCCGTAGCAGTGAAAATGCAATGCTGGAACCGGAAAAAGCCAATTACTGGCTGCCGGTAGATCAGTACATCGGTGGTATTGAGCACGCTATTCTGCACCTGCTCTACTCCCGCTTCTATCACAAGCTGCTGCGCGACGAAGGCCTGGTAAACAGCGACGAGCCGTTCAAGCGTCTGCTCTGTCAGGGCATGGTACTGGCTGATGGCTACTACTACGAAGACGAAAACGGCGGTAAAGAATGGGTTTCTCCGGTTGATGTTGAAACCGATACCGATGACAAAGGCCGCGTGATCGCAGCACGTCGCAAGAACGATGGCAAAGTCCTGTTCCACGACGGCATGTCAAAGATGTCCAAGTCAAAGAACAACGGCATCGACCCACAGGTAATGATCGACAAATACGGTGCCGATACCGTGCGTCTGTTCATGATGTTTGCGGCACCACCAGAGCAGTCGCTGGAATGGTCTGACAGTGGTGTAGAAGGTGCGCATCGTTTTGTGAAGCGAGTCTACAAACTGGTGAACGATCACCTGCAGGCTGGCAAAACGGTAGCACTGGATGCAGCAGCACTGAACGATGGCCAGAAAGAGCTGCGTCGTAAGGTTCACGAGACCATTCAGAAAGTCTCCGATGACATCGAACGCCGCCAGACTTTTAACACTGCTATCGCCGCCACTATGGAACTGTGCAACGCCATCAGCAAGTTCGCTGACAGCAGCGAGCAGGGCAAGGCTGTCGAACGCGAAGCATTGACCGCTGTAGTGCAGCTGCTAGCACCGATTACGCCACACATGGCTCATTACCTGTGGCAGCAACTGGGTAATGGCGACACTATCCTGACCGCACCATGGCCACAGGTGGATGAAGCCGCGCTGACTCGCGACAGTCTCCAGCTGGTTGTGCAGGTCAACGGTAAGTTACGCGCCAAGATTGATGTGGCCGCTGACGCTGATAAAGATGTGATTCTGCACACCGCACTGGCGGACGAAAACGTACAGAAACATATCGCTGACAAGAGCATCCGCAAGCAGATTGTTGTACCAGGCAAGCTGGTTAACATCGTTGTCGGTTAAGTAACAGAGACAGACAGAATGCTACGCAGAACACTGATTACCGCAGCCGCCGTGCTGCTGAGTACAGCAATCGCCGGCTGCGGTTTTCAGCTGCGTGGCCAGCTGGATGTCCCAGAGCACCTGCGCCAGCTGACGCTGGTGCAGACCCAGAACAACCCTCGCTTGTTGGGCAGCATGATTGAAACCCTGCGCCAGAACCAGCTACAAATCAGTGCTGAGGCTCCATGGCGTCTGGTACTGCAACGGGTGACAGAGGATCGCCGCACCGTGACACTGGATCGCCGGGCACGGGTAGACGAGTACGAATTGGGCCTGACAGTGGAATTTCTGGTAACCGACGCCAGTGGCAAGCCGGTGCTGAATAGCCAGCGTCTGCGCACAGAGCGTGTCTACACCTATGATGCCAACGCTGAAACCGCTGCCGATGAGCAGGAACAGCTGCTACGCCAGGAGATGAGTGATGATCTGGCTCGTCAGATTGTTACCCGTTATCTGCGTATCCCTGCCACACCATGAAGATCAGACCTGACCAGCTGGAAAATCAGCTGAGCAAAGGGCTGGCCCCGATCTATCTGATTACCGGTGATGAACCGCTGCTTTCGGACGAGAGTAGCGATTTTGTCCGTGCCCGGTTTCAGCAGCAGGGCTTCAGTGAACGTGAAGTGATGCACGTTGACGCCAGTTTTAACTGGGAGTACCTGCTGGAGTGTGCCAACGCTCTATCACTGTTTGCAGAGAAAAAGGTTATCGAGCTACGACTGGGTAGCCAGAAGCTGAATAAGAATGCCAGTCAGTTACTACAGCAGTATCTGGCCAACCCAGCTCCGGATAATGTCATTCTGATGCTGGCCGACAAGCTGGATGGCGGCACAAAAAAGAGCGCCTGGTTCAAAGCGGTAGAAAAAACCGGTGTGGTGGTTGAAATATGGCCCATCGATGCAGTGCAGCTCCCTAAATGGCTGCAAACGCGCGCCGCAAGCCTGGGCCTGACACTGGACCGCGAAGCAATCGGCCTGCTCTGCGACCGTGTTGAAGGTAATTTGCTGGCCGCCAGACAGGAACTGGATAAACTCAGCCTGCTCTACCCTGGCCAGAAGCTGACCGCAGATATTGTGATTAATGCAGTTTCTGATAGCTCCCGTTATGATATTTATGGTCTGAGTGATGCCGCGATTCAGGGCCAGGCAGCTCGCACTCAGAAAATTCTGCAGGTGCTGCGCCAGGAAGGCACGCAACCGTCGGTTATACTCTGGGCACTGAGCCGGGAGATACGCAGCCTGCTGGCTATTCAGCAGGGACTGGACGCCGGTATAGCATACGATACCCTCTGCCAGCGCGAGCGTATCTGGGGTAAACGAAAGCAGCTGGTACGCCAGGCTGCGAATCGTATTCCACAAAGTATACTTATGGATCTGCTAAAACAGTGCTTCTCAGTCGACCAGATGATAAAGGGGGCACGACAGGGCAATAGCTGGCTGGAGCTGTCGATGATCAGCCTCAGTCTGGCAGGCAGGCCTGTCGCGTTACACACTTTTCATCACCATAACTGAACCCTGCAAGGCATAATCAGGCGAAGAAACGCAACATATTAATATCGCCAAGTAACAGTACGCAAAATAGCGATACAAAACAGCGCTAAAGAAATGCAGGTGGTTCCTTCGATTACCAAATAACCATTACCTGACAAAGGCCACCAGCCATGGCAGTCTGAACAAGATTGTCTACCAAAACGTGAAACGGACTTTCCACGCGAAGATCTCTGCCCAGCTGCTCACTGGATGATGCACTGCAGCAGCCGATAATAGATGGAGAACCGTTATGCAGCTCAGATCAAAAGCCTTGAATGGCTCTGCTGCATCCAGGATAACCTTACCCAGCATCAACCACACACTTTATATGGTCATGACCTGTGTACTGGTGGGTCTGCTGAGTGGTTGTAACAGTGAAGAAAGCAATCTGGCTGTCAGAACCCCCGAGCAAATGACACGTGGAAGCGAGCTTTATAACTATTACTGCCGCCACTGTCACAAGATACGTGGACCAGGCGAGCTACTAAACAATCGTGATCCCAGCCGTCCACCACTTGAGCACCACCAGCTGATTGTACTGATGCAGTTTGGTGACAGGGAACGCCACCGAAATATGCCGACATTTCTTGACGTCCGGCCCGCTCAGCTGGATCGTATTGCAGACTATGTAGTACAACTACAAACCTCGGCAGATAATTCCCGCTAACACATGGTTGAGTACGATCAGAACGCCTGCACTACAGACGTATAAACTATAGCGGCAAGCATAAAGCTGGCCGCTATCCTGACGATTACATGCTGAAAGCCAATCAGGCCATGGCGTGTGTTACCAGGGTGTTGAGGCGAATATTGTCATGCAGAGGGCAACGATCACAGACCTCATCCAGAAAAGCATTCTTCTCTTCATCGGTCATATCTGCATCAATAGTGGCCTTGACGTCAATATCCTGGAAGCCTACACGGTCATCAGTTTCCTTGCCCAGCAACCCCATCGGGTTCAGGCGCGCCTCTACAGACACTTCCATACCACGCAGCTCCAGCTTACGCTGATTAGCTGCTATGCGGGCAATCGACTCGATACAGCCTGCCAGTGAGAACAGGAAATATTCCAGTGGTGTCGGCCCTTCATCAGTACCACCTGCGGCATGCGGCTGATCAATAACAACCTTATGGCCACGAATATCAGCCATGATCATAGCGCCAGTACCCATGGATGCAGTTACGGAAATGGTCTTGAGATTGCTCATATCGTCACTCCTTAAATCAGAACGCGCTAATTTAAAGAGCTGGCAATATATTAGCAATATCAATTTTATGAAATTTCATGAATGAACAGGGTGTAGCACCACACCCTGATAAGACTCAGGCGTCCAGCTCGGTACGCTGTTCAATGTCGGTATAACCCAGCCGGTCAGTCAGATGCTTCACCAGTCGTTGATGAGCCCGCGCAGTATCCAGCTCTGGAACCAGTTCTGCCAGCTGGGTCATCGCCATGCCAGCATAACCACAAGGATTGATACGAAGAAACGGTGCCATGTCCATATTGATATTGCAGGCCAACCCATGGAATGTACGGCCATGTTTGACCCGTAACCCCAGCGAAGCAATTTTAGCATCACCTACATACACACCAGGAGCATCAGGCCGGGCAAACGCTTCAATGCCATAGTCAGCCAGCAGATCAATAACACTCTGTTCCATCTGCGCCACTACGTGTTTGGGGCCCAGCTTACGACGACGAATATCCAGCAACAGGTAAACCACTGACTGCCCTGGGCCGTGGTAGGTCACCTGACCACCACGATCAACCTCAACAACTGGAATATCACCGGTTGCAATCAGATGCTCCGACTTACCGGCATAGCCCTGGGTAAATACCGGTTCGTGCTCCAGCTGCCAGATTTCATCCACCGTCTGCTCATTGCGTTCCGCAGTAAAGTCCTGCATCCGTTGCCAGGTAGCGAGATAGGGCTGAAGACCAAGCTGGCGGACAATCAGTTTCTCCGTCAGCGGTTGTTCTATCAGCGCCATCAGATCACCATCCGTACACGACCGGACGCCATCAGATCCTGATGCAGCGCTTTGAGCTGTTCTTCACCCGTTGCGGTAATGTAAACCGTCACCGACTGGAATGTTCCTTTACTACTATCAGCAGCTTTAACTTTGCTCAGTTCCAGATCCGGTGCATGCTGCTGAACGGTTTCAATCACAAAACCACGGAAGCCTATATCGTTCTTACCGATAATCTTGATCATATAATCAGGGCATGGAAATTCAATTTTTGGTGCGTCTTGTTGTTCAGACATCTTTACTCTGACCTGTCATCAATGCGTGGTGAAACTCAATAAAAAGCTGGTACATACGGCGCCAGAGTGGGCCCGGCTGACCTGTACCAATCCGTTCGCCATCCACTTCGATCACCGGCACCACGGCCCGGGTCGAGCTGGAAATCCAGACCTCATCCGCAGCCAGTAACTGCTCGTAGTCCAGATCAATCTCCTGATACTGAATACCTTCACGATCTGCCAGTTCCAGCACCAGTTGACGGGTAACGCCACCCAGAATATCGGAACCAAGTCGTGGCGTGCAGATCACATTCTGGCGGACAATATACAAATTACTGGAGGTGCCTTCCGTCAGCAGCCCATTACGTAGCTGCAACGCTTCAGCAGCCCCCTGTGCACGAGCCTGCTGTAACACCATGATGTTAGGCTGCAGGCAGGTTGATTTGATATCACAGCGATGGCCGCGCATGTCGGCGGTCACAATGGCCCGCACCGGCTCAACCAGATCAGGCCCCGCTTGGTATATATCACGAATTGGCTGGCAGAAAGCAAAGACCGTAGGCGCCATAATTTCATCAAAAGCATGACTACGCTCGCCAGTATCACCACGGCTGACCTGCAGGTATACCGACAGATTGCCACCACCGTTCTGTGTTACCAGTGCCTGTAGTATATCTGCCCAGTCCAGCTCACAATGAATACGCACCGCTCTCAGACTATGCTGCAAACGCTGCAGATGCTGTTCCAGACGGAACCCTCGCCCCTGGTAGAAGGGGATGACTTCATAAACACTGTCACCAAACAGAAAGCCACGATCAAATACCGAAATACGCGCTTCCGTATCAGGAAGAAAAACACCATTGAGATAAACGATATTCATAGACCTGTCCTGTTGCATTCTGACTCTGAAGCCCGTTGGCTATGCACCCTCTGATTTTGAGGCACCCAGACCTCTGAAGTACCCCACGTTTCAAAGTGATTGCATCACAACCCTACAGCGGCATGGCCATAAGCACAAACAGCGCCCGAAGGCGCTGTTTGCGATACAGAAACTGTCAGCCTGCAGCCTCTGTTAACTCTGACACCGAAGTGCTGTTTTTATTCATTCTGCCAAGCGTCGCCTGTCAAATAAGGCGGTGCCAGCTCAACCAAACAGGCTGACAAAGAACAACAGAATCGCATGCCAGATACGGGTCATGATACCGGCCTGTTCAATATCTTCCAGTGCCACCAGCGGCTGCTGAGCTACCAGCTGATCACCTAGCATAACACGGGCTGTACCGAATACCTGGCCTTTACGTACCGGGCCTTCAATCACCTTGTCAACGTCCAGGCTGGCCTGTAGCTTACTCGCCTGGCCTCGTGGAATGGTAACTGTCAGCCCCTGCT
The DNA here is from genome assembly GCA_025800125.1 of Marinobacterium sp. Classification (GTDB taxonomy): domain Bacteria; phylum Pseudomonadota; class Gammaproteobacteria; order Pseudomonadales; family Balneatricaceae; genus Marinobacterium_C. Next base: position 11,440 of record JAOXSF010000105.1, on the reverse strand, counting down.
CCAACCCCAATGCGACCTGTTCTTTGGTTGCCCCCCAGACACGGGCACTGTTCAGCACCTCATTGGCAGCATACAGCTTATGAGTACGGAAGTAGCGGAAACCATAAGCCAGCAATTTCTGGCTTTCCTGGGCACGTGCATTCTCATTTTTAGTACCCATTACAACCGAGATCAGACGCATGTCATCACGACGGGCAGAAGCCACCAGACAGTAACCTGCCTCACTGGTGAACCCTGTTTTCAGGCCATCAACGGTCTTGTCACGCCACAGCAGTTTATTGCGGTTAGGCTGGCGAATCTTGTTGTAGGTAAAGTACTTCTCGGAATAGATACCATAATGCTCAGGAAAACGCTGAATAATTGCCTGGGCAAGAATAGCCAGATCATGAGCGCTGGCGTAGTGGTTATCTGCCGGCAGGCCGGTCGCATTCTGAAAATGGGAATTATTCATTCCCAGCAGGCTGGCATGCTGATTCATCAGATCAGCAAAAGCGGACTCGCTACCTGCAATATGCTCGGCAACAGCAACAGATGCATCATTGCCTGACTGAATGATGATACCTTTCATCAGATCACCCAGTTTGACCTGAGTGCCTTCACGGATAAACATCCGCGAACCCTGAGTACGCCAGGCTTTCTCACTGACCAGAACCAGATCATTCTTGGAGACGTTGCCCTTATTCAGTTCATATTCAAGGATGTAGGCCGTCATCATCTTGGTCAGGCTGGCGGGAGGATAACGTTTGTCCGCATCCTTGTGCGCCAGTATCTGTCCGGTATCCGCATCCATCACCAGCCAGGAACGGGCGGCAATATCAGGGGCAGATGGAATCAGTGGGGCTGCCTGAACCTGAACGGTAAACAGGATAGCCACCAGCAGATAAATTGGCGTTGCTATCTTTTTAAACATCGTCTCTGTCAGCTGTTACAAGTGAATCAAACTGCCCGGCCTGTGCCGGGCTCCTGGCGAACCTGAAACCAGGCTCCTTATTTCTGTTCAACCAGCCGGACACCGTGATAACCGGCGCGCCCAAGCAGATCCACAGAACTCTGTACTGGATGATTACGGCTCAGAGGACCCGCTTTTACCCGATATAATGTCTTGCCGCCTACCCGTATCGGTACTACACGAATAGCAAGCGAAGGAAGGATACTACGTACATCCTGCTGCACATTAACTGCAGCCTGACGAGTGGAAAACGCTCCCAACTGCAAATACTGTCCTGCCGGTACCGCAATTTGAGGACGGGCCAGCTGCGCAGATGGACGAGCAGCAGGCGTGTAAGCACTACCACCGCGTCCAGGTGTAATTGCTTCAAGCTCAACCCTGGCGGTACCTTTTTTCAGCATATCCAGCTTGTAGGCTGCAGCATAGGAAAGGTCAATCAGACGGTTACCATGAAATGGACCACGGTCATTAACGCGAACAATAACCTGCCGGCCGTTATCCAGATTGGTTACTCTCAGATAAGTCGGCAACGGCAAGGCTTTATGTGCCGCCGACATTGAGTACATATCGTAAATTTCACCATTCGATGTCTGGTGGCCATGAAATTTCTTGCCATACCAGGAAGCTGTACCGCGCTGTTTATAACCTACAGCACTGGGCATCACATAGTAGGTTTTTCCCAGTACCCGATAAGGGCTCTTGTTACCACCACGGCTTTTTGGTTCTGCCCGTGGTACAGCGTTGCGTACATGGTCAAGATCAACACGACCACTAGGCCCATGGTCCTGGCTGATGGAGTACCGACCACGATTGCTATCACGGGAAGAACGACTACCAGAAGAAGTACTGTTCGCTCCCATCTGGCTTTCTTTGCCTACCACCGGAGCCAGATTACCGGATGAGCTACAGCCAACCAGTAACGCTGCCATCAATGACAGTGTTACCGGCCGTAATGCAGTAGATGAAAACGAAAGGTATCGGTTCATGGCTTCCTGTAGGCTTTGTTTACGGCCTGGCTCAGTTCATAAACAGCAGACGCATAAAGGCGGCTGTGGTTATAGCGAGTAATTACATAAAAATTATGCAGCCCCAGCCAATAGTGGGTTTTATCTGCCGTTTCCAGCCCCATCAGGGTTGCAGGCTGGTCCGCCAGTGTAACAGCTGATGTTACGCCCAGTGTCTGCCATTGTGACAGGGTACGGGCTGGCTTCAGGCCTTTGTTGACTTCAGTTTCCGGCACAGCACCACTGATATTGGCTTGTGCTCTGACCGGCTCTCCCGTCTTCCAGTTATGCTGACTGAAATAGTTGGCAACAGAACCGATAGCATCCACACGGTTAGTCCATATATCCCGTTTACCATCACCATCAAAATCGACCGCAAAATGTCGGAAGCTGGATGGAATAAACTGACCAAACCCCATCGCCCCAGCGTAAGAACCTTTCAGACGGGTCAGATCAGTAATACCTTCTTCTTTCGCCATCAACAGGTACTCTTTGAGCTGCCCCCGGAAAAATTTTCCTCGCTTGGGGTAATCAAAACCCAGTGTTGTCAGTGCATCCAGTACCCGGTAACTACCCATGTTACGACCATAACGGGTTTCAACACCGATGATGGCAACGATAATTTCAGCAGGAACACCGTACTGTTTTTCAGCTTTTGCCAGTGTACTGGCATGCTTCTTCCAGAACGCTACGCCTTGGTCGATACGCTTCTGCCCCAGAAAAATCTTGCGATACTCACCCCAGGTCAGACGACGCTCTGCCGGACGCGACATCGCTTTGAGGATGCTTTCCTGGCGGCGTGCCTGGTCAAGTACATCTTTCAGCCAGTGTTTATCAAACCCCTGTTCAGCCATTTCGCTGATAAAGGTTTGCGCCTCAGGGTGATTCGAATAACCGGTACTGGCCTGTGCTGTCAGTGCCGGAATTGTCAGTGCAGCGGTCAGTGCGGCTGCGCTTGTCAGAGGTCTGATCCACTTCTGCATGATTTTTCCTATCTCAAAAGCATTGCCCGATGACTGTGCACGGACATCAGTAGTCCGAACCCTGCCATCAGCGTCACAATGGAGGTACCGCCGTAGCTTACCAGCGGCAACGGTACGCCGACTACCGGCAACAAACCACTTACCATGCCGATATTAACAAATACGTAGACAAAAAATGTCAGGATTACACTGCCTGCGAGCAGGCGACCAAAGCTGTCCTGAGCACTGTTGGCAATAACAATGCCACGAGCAATGATTAGCAGGTAGAGGAACAGTAACGCCAGCACTCCAATCATGCCCAGTTCCTCTGCTACCACTGCAATAATAAAATCAGTATGAGATTCAGGCAGGAAATCCAGCTGTGACTGCGTTCCCTGCAAGAATCCTTTACCTGTAACACCACCAGAACCAATCGCCGTTTTGGACTGGATAATATTCCAGCCAGAACCCAGGGGGTCACTCTCCGGGTCAAGAAAGGTGAGAACACGTTGCTTCTGATAGTCCTTCATCACCATCCATAGTCCGGGCAGTGCCGCACCTGCAGCCCCCAGTGCGCCCAACACATAGCGCCATCGAATCCCCGAAAACAGCAGCACAAAAATACCTGAGGCCGCGATCAGTAACGAAGTACCAAGATCCGGTTGCTTCATGATCATCACCGTAGGCACACCGATCAGAACCAGTGAGATAGCAACATGTTTAACACTCGGCGGCAAAGCTCGGTTAGCCAGGTAATATGCGACCATCAACGGTAGCACAAGTTTCATGATCTCTGATGGCTGGAAGCGGAAGCCTGGCAAGGCAATCCAGCGCTGCGCCCCTTTGGCTCCTACTCCGAACAGCAGGACGCCCAACAGTAACGCAACGCCCAGTACATAAAACCCAACAGCCCAACGACCAATAAAACGTGGTGACATCTGTGCTAACACCAGCATGACACCAAAGCCAACGCCCATGTGCATTGCCTGACGACCAACGTAGTAGCTGCTCTGACCAGACGCACTGTATAAAATCAGCAATCCGGTGCCACATAACAGCAGCAACAGCAGCAGCAGCCATATATCCAGCCGGGTATAGCTCCACCAGCCTGGACGACGACGCAGATCTTCAACTGCATCGGGCATGGTTCGCTGGAAGTCAGCCACGCTTTTTACTCTCCTCAGGTGTGACCGGGTCAGCACCCAGCAACCATGCGTCCATTACTTTTCGGGCCAATGGCGCTGCGGTACTGGATCCACCGCCACCATTTTCTACAATCACTGCAATCGCAATTTTGGGCTTTTTAACTGGAGCAAAAGCCACAAATAATGCGTGGTCACGGTGGATTTCTGCCAGCTTCTCAGCGTCATACTCTTCGTCCTGTTTGATACCCACGACCTGGGCAGTACCAGTTTTTCCCGCTATACGGTATGGCGCATCTTTAGCAACTTTACGGGCAGTTCCTTTTTCACCATGCATTACTTCGACCATGCCATCGATAATATTCTGCCAGTAACCAGGGTATCTCAGCTTAACGTCCTGTGGTAACGGACGAGGTTTTGGCAATACAGGGGGATTTTCTTCAATATTAACAACCGATTGCAGCATCTGTGGCCGTACCCAGCGCCCCCGATTCGCAATCACCGCAGTAGCGGTAGCTAGCTGCAATGGTGTTGCCAGCATATAACCCTGACCAATACTGAGATTGAGAGAGTCGCCTGGATACCAGGGCAGTTTACGGGTACGTTTCTTCCAGTCATGAGATGGCAATAATGCTGATGAGGCTTCAGGCAGGTCATAACTGGTCACCTGGCCAAAACCAAACTGTCCCAGATAATCCCACATTGGCTCGCCACCACCTTTATGCGCCACTATGTAGAACCAGGTATCACAGGACTGTGCCAATGCACTTTTCATATTGACCCAACCATGTCCCCACTTTTTCCAGTCCCTGTACTTACGGCCATTCTTGTTCAGCTGATAATAGCCCGGATCAAAAATACGGAATGCTGGCGTCACGACACCGGAATCAATAAACGCCAGCGCAGTAATCGGTTTGATAGTGGAACCTGGTGGATAGCGGCCACGAATAGCACGGTTAAACAGTGGCAGATCCTTTGAGTCACGTAGTTCACTGTAATTTTTACTGGAGATGCCGGTAACAAACAGGTTGGGGTCATAGCCTGGTGTAGAAACCAATGCCAGAATACCACCCGTATCCGGCTCGATTGCTACGATAGCACCACGGCGTTCGCCCAGCAGTTGCTCACTAATCTGCTGCAGGCGCAAATCAAGGGAAAGAACCAGATCACGCCCGGGTATCGGGTCAGTCCGTTCCAATACACGCATCACCCGACCACGGGCATTGGTTTCTACTTTCTGGAATCCGACCTGACCATGCAGTACCCCCTCATAGAACTTCTCAACACCGAGTTTGCCGATATAGTTAGTAGCAGAGTAATTCTGCACATCAACCCGTTTCAGTTCACGCTGGTTAATACGGCCAACATAGCCGATAGCATGTACCAGCGAGCTACCATATGGGTAGTAACGAATCAGTTCTGCTTCGACACGTACGCCAGGCAAACGGTGATAATTGACAGCCAGCAGGGCAATTTCTTTTTCGTTCAGGCGAAAACGCAGAGGAACGGACTGATAGGGACGACGGCGCTGACGCAGACGTTTACGAAATCGTCTTATCTCTTTTTCCGTCAGATCCAGCAACACCGTCAGCTGTTCAAGTGTGCCTTCCATGTCTCGTACTTCTTCGCGCAACAGTGTGACACTGTAGCTGGCCCGGTTGTCAGCCAGCAGCACACCATTACGGTCATAGATCAGACCACGGGTTGGCGCAACCGGCTGTAACTGGACACGGTTATTGTCAGATAACGAACTATAACGTTCGTACTGCTCCACCTGCAGGTAATACATTCGCCCTACCAGCACACCAAGCATCAGCACCACAATACAGAATGCAATAATCGCGCGATTGGTAAAGGCACGGTGTTCCTGGTTGTGGTCTTTGAGACGTTCTGAGCCCATTACACCGGCAATTATTTATGATAAGGGTGGCCCTGCAGAATGGTGCAGGCACGGTAAAGCTGTTCAGCCAGAAGCACCCGCACCAACGGATGTGGCAGGGTTAACGCAGAGAGAGACCACTTCTGATCAGCCAGCGCGATACAACGACTATCCAGTCCTTCAGGGCCGCCGACCAGTAATGAAACGTTACGGCCATCCATCTGCCAGCGTTCCAGCTGGTCTGCCAGCTGTTCCGTGGACCAGCTTTTGCCACCAACCTCCAATGCAATCACACGATCTCCCTTCGGAATTGCTGCCAGCATCTGATCGCCCTCCTGTTTTTTTGCGCGGGCCAGGTCTGCACCTTTACCCCGATGCCCCAACGGCAGCTCAATCAGTTCAAAACTGACTTCAGGTGGAAAGCGTTTCGCGTATTCGTTGTAGCCTTCGGTAACCCAGCGTGGCATTTTGCCACCGATGGCGATCAGACGGATTTTCATAAATTTCAGGCGCCTCCAGCCTGCTCAGCATCAAAGCCCCACAGACGCTCAAGGTCATAGAAACTACGCGCATCAGGCATCATGACATGCACCACAACAGCACCCAGATCCGCCAGAATCCATTCACCTACATCAGCGCCTTCTACACCCAGCGGCTGCTGACCTGCATGCTTGGCCTTTTCTGCCACGTGCTCTGCACAGGACACAACGTGACGCTTGGATGTACCACAAGCAATTACCATAAAATCAGTCACGGTAGATTTACCCTGTACATCCAGGATGACAATATCCTTGGCTTTCATATCTTCCAGTGCATCCTGCACCAGATCGATCAGTTGTTCTGTCTGCATAACGATATTTGATTGCTCTCTGTTTGAAGCTGCCCGAACGGATACATCACTGATGTACATTCAGTTCAGTGGGTGCCGTATAACCGTACAGCTGATGTTGTATGATGTACTGCCAGACAGTTTCTGGCAGCAGATATTGTGGTGACTGCCCCCTGGCAATCAGGGAGCGAATATTCGTCGCCGAAATATCAAGAGGGGTCTGCTCATGCAACAGCACCCGGCCAGCCGGTGCTGCGAAAAGCTCTGCCCTGTCATCGGTCTGGTGAGTAGCCAGAAACACAGCCAGCTCATCTCCGGGCTCAAAATGATAACCGGGACGATGCAGCACCAGAATATGACAGAGCCCGCTGAACTGTTTCCAGCCATACCAGCCAGGCAGGTTCAGCAGAGAATCCATACCGATAATCATGCAGAGTGGCAGCTGTGGCCCCAGCTGCTGACGTAATGCCTGTAAGGTATAGAGGGTGTAGGAAGGTTGTTCGGCCAGCACTTCCCGAGAGTCAGCACATAGCTGTGGTGTCGCAGCAACAGCTGCTTCAACCATCGCTAACCGTTGCATGGCAGTGCGCCCCGGCGCATCACGATGCACCGGGGTACGGGCAGGCATCAGGTAAACCTGATCAATTCCCAGCCACTGTTGTACCTCCAGGGCACTGCGCAAGTGGCCATTATGGATCGGATCAAAAGTACCGCCCATAAAAGCAAACATTGAATTGCTCATCAAATCAGATTGCACACCTGCCGATATTCACTGGCCATAAAGCTTCTGTGGTCTTACTGACGGATATGACCGTCACCCAGAACCACATATTTCTCTGATGTCAGCCCCTCAAGCCCAACAGGCCCACGTGCGTGAATTTTATCAGTGGAGATACCGATTTCAGCACCGAGGCCATACTCAAAACCATCAGCAAAACGGGTTGACGCATTAACCATTACCGAACTGGAATCCACCTCACGCAGAAAAGCTCTTGCTCTGCTGTAGTTCTCAGTAATGATGCTGTCTGTGTGGTGTGAGCCATAATCATTGATGTGACGAATCGCTTCCGCCATGTCGTTCACCAGTTTAATCGATAATACCGGTGCCAGATATTCTGTTGCCCAGTCCTCTTCTGTCGCAGCAATAGCCTGAGGCAACAAAGCCAGTGCTCCCTCACAGCCGCGCAGTTCAACACCAATTTCATGATAACGGGTAGCCAACTCGGGCAGTACCTGATCAGCAATGGTTCGATGAACCAGCAAGGTTTCCATGGTATTGCAGGTGCCGTAACGATGAGTTTTCGCGTTAATAGCGACATTCAGGGCCTTCACCGGGTCTGCCTGATCATCAATGTAAACATGACAGATACCATCCAGGTGCTTGATTACCGTCACTTTGGCATCACGGCTAATACGCTCAATCAACCCTTTACCACCACGCGGTACAATGACATCAACATATTCCGGCATGGTGATCAGCGCACCAACCGCAGCCCTGTCTGTAGTCTCAACAACCTGTACCGCAGTCTCAGGCAAACCTGCTTCACGCAGCCCCTGGCGAATACAGGCAGCAACTGCCTGATTAGAGTGAATCGCCTCAGAACCACCACGCAAAATAGTCGCATTGCCTGATTTCAGACAGAGGCTGGCCGCCTCAACAGTCACATTTGGCCGTGACTCGTAGATAATACCAATCACGCCCAGCGGCACTCGCATCTTGCCAACCTGAATGCCACTTGGACGGTAATTCAGGTCAGTGATAGAACCAACCGGATCGGGTAACGCAGCAACCTGACGCAAGCCTTCCACCATAGTGTCGATAGTGGCGGGGTTAAGCGCCAGACGATCAACCATTGCCTCTTCCAGACCATTGGCACGCGCTGCTTCAAGGTCTTTCAGGTTTGCTTCGGCCAGTGCCTCACGGCCACCATCAATAGCGTCGGCCATCGCTAGCAGAGCGCGATTCTTAGCGCCACTATCAGCACGCGCAATCAGACGGGACGCTTCACGTGCCTGCTGACCGAGCTCGATCATGTATTGTTCTACGTTCATTATTAATCCTTCTGGCATCGCTGATGCGGACATTATACCCGTACAGCTGTTCCTGGTCATGACGATCCCTCAACCAATGCCGCTGCAATCTACATTTATCCAGCCATAACAGGGCTTATTCACCGGTTATCAAGCTGCTATTATCAAAAATTCGTATACCTGCAGAAAATGGAGTCAGCACAGTGTCTTTGCCTTCAGCCCTTCGCAACCGCCTGATGCTTATAATTAGCGCACTCATGCTGGCTATGCTGGCTGGCATTGGGCTGTCGCAATACCAGCAGGCCCAGCATCATGCAGAACAGGAAGCCCTTAAACATGGTGAAATGTTACTGCGACAAACCAGCCTGCTGGCCACTCCGCTACTACAGGCAAATGATCGCGTCAGCCTGAACTACCTCCTGAACGAACTGATCAGCCTGCCCTACATTGAAGCGGCACAACTGACGACAACACGCGAAGGTATTATTGCTCGTGCCGGTAATACTGGTGGCATAGAGATGCAGCAAGCACTCACCAATCGTCAGAACAGCTATCTTTCTATCTGGCTTAACCCAACATCCTTTGCCGTTCCACTCCAGCAGCAAATAATAACCAGTAGTATGGCTAGCCTGATCACGCTTGCACTCTGTCTGCTTGCGGTTCATCGTGTACTCACACACAATACTGGTAGCTTAACAGGCTCATCGGCAACCACTGTAACGCATTCAATTCTGCATGCAGAGATTGCCTCAGATTCAACCAGTCCACAGATAACCACTGGGCCATCATCAGGTCAGGCCATTCACCTTTACAATGAAGTTGAGGAAATTTCATCAATAACTAATGAAGATGGCAGTACAGCAGTCCCATCAACATCCTCCTCTCTGCCAGAGCCTGCTATATCAGATACAACCGCCAAAACGAAAACTCATCTACAAGCAATCCAAAAAATCACCAGCGCAACGCCCACGACGTCACCTCCCCTGAAAGACACCGATATACAGCCAGTACCAGCTCAAAAAGATGAGTTAAAAGACTTTATAAGCTCAATAACTCAGGAACAGAGCACCTACGAGCACAAGCCTGACGAAGACTCTTCCACAGGACAAAATGCCCCTGCAAAAGAGCAAGTACAAGTCATATCAACAGAACCAGATAACCCCTCTCAAAACACTCTGTCACAGCAGTTGCTTGATACAGAAGACCTGGTTTCTTTACTTCGTCCTGAACCCGGGACAACTGTAGCTCAGACATTTTCTCCCTCAAATAAAAGCCAGCATACTGACGTCATATCAGAGGAAACGGGATCACAAGCACACACTGCACAAGACACAACAGCAATATCAGAGGCTCCACTCCCGACAACAGCGGCAGCCTCTAGCACTGCCAACCCTTCAGGCCAGATACGAAGACCCAATCCACTCCTGAGTGGCCAGTCCCCCCCACCACCATCATCTTACCTGGCAGAGCACGAGGAAGAACTTATTCCAGCGGCAACAGATGCCGGATACTGCTTTTATGTTGATACCAGCGCTCACTCCGGTAACAGCGACGCTGATGAGCGAACACAACTTCTCATGACATACAAACGCCTGGCAGCTCAGAGTGCAGCTCTTTACAAAGGTCATCTGATAGAAATGAAAACAGGAGACTTTTTTATCCATTTCAGTGCCCCTCTGCCGGACGATAGCCACGGTATTAACGCGACTTGTTCAGCCATGCTATTCAATCTGCTGTACAAGGCATTCAATCAGCAACGAATCCGATCATTCAAGCCTGCGCTGAATTTACGTATGTCGCTTGCAAGAGGACGAAAAGAGCATGAGCAACGCCTTCTTGAAGAAGCACGTGCGCTTGCTCACACTACCGAAAGTAATGATTTGATCACCCATACTGCGCTAACAGAAGCTCAATCCCTGCAACAGAAACTTCTGCAATACTCTAAACTGAGGCGAGACGAGGAGGATAAAGTTATTATCACTACATTACCTGAAAATGTGCAGACACTACTTCAAAAACAGGCAGAGCAGCTATTATCCCGACTGGAAGCTAATGAATAAAACTGCATTTATAGCCAGATTGATATTGCTGGCCGCGAATTCAACTCCGAAGTGCAACACTCCTTATCTCAAGCAGCTTTCAGATAGTTATTAAATACTGTCTGAGGCTGCTTGTACTCAAGGCATTTTCGAGGCCTCAGGTTAAGTCGCTGCTGGGCCTGTGCCTTGCTTGCCCATCACGGTGTCGACCTCTCAATCACCGAAACGACTGCGTTCATCAACAATGGCGGGACGTTCAGCGATATATACCGGATCAGGTATGACTGAGCGCCGACTCTTCTCAGGGCTCCAATCAAGGGAGAGCGCCCATTACACATAGGAGACAGTATCGTCAGGTATTCGATACCTGATAGCCCTAGCGCGTCGTCGACTGGCCTAGTGCTGCGCTGATTCAGGACGATATCTGCCATCACAGCTATTACGTTTCAGTTCCCTGCACACCGTTGCCCGGTGTACACCCATCTGACGGCTTATCTCTGCAGGCGTGCATCCCTGCGCAATCAGAAGCGATATCTGGTATCGTTTCCCTTCGGTCAACTGCTGATAACTCATGATGTTCCGTTTCTACTTTGGCGAGCTGAAGC
>JAOXSF010000103.1 GCA_025800125.1 Marinobacterium sp. | reverse complement strand
ACTTTACCCAATACCTGGCGCTTTTCAGTGTTGCTCATGGCTCCCCACTGAGAAATCTCCATACCGCTGCGGTGACAGGCGATGCAGATGTCATTTCTGTCCAGCGCACATACGCTGACACAAGGGCTGCGAACCGGTGGTTCAGCAGCACGGCTATTCTGGCTGGTCATTCTGAGGCTCGAAACTGCGATTGAAACGACGCATATTGTCTACATAGCTCTGGGCGTTGGCCAGCAGGCCCTGCTGCGCGTCTTCAGACAAGATACGCTTTATTTTAGCGGGCGAACCAACTACCAGCGAACCATCCGGAATCTCCATCCCTTCTGGCACCAGTGCGTTAGCACCGATCAAACAACCTTTGCCAATTTTTGCACCATTAAGCACCACAGCACCAATACCGATCAGTGAGCCATCACCAACTTCACAACCATGCAGCATCGCCTGATGCCCAACCGTAACATGATTACCAACCGTCAATGGAAAACCCGGATCCGTATGCAGTACCGCACCATCCTGAATGTTGCTACCTTCACCGATGGTAATCAGATCATTGTCGCCACGAATCACCACATTAAACCAGACACTGCTGCAGTTTTTCAGCATTACAGAGCCCAGCACTGTCGCATTATGGGCAACAAAGTGCTCTTCACCCTGCAATTCCACTGCACGACCATCCAGTTGAAAAAGCATCTTTCATCTCCTCTGCTTTACCCATACATGGGTACTGTTTCTAGACACTGTTGCTATATTTTTATTCTGTTTCAGTACAACATCTGTCGCCGGGGTTTCAAGGCAGCTCTTTCTTCCTTCTACCTGGTGGCGGTTTCCTGACAGCTCTGTTGTTATAACACCGGAACGTCTTAACGCAAAAACGGCCCCGAAGGGCCGTTTGAGCAGTCGAATCAGCGTTTCAGGTATTTCAACTTACCCGGCACACCATCCCATTTATCTGCATCCGCCGGAGACGCTTTCATTTCGGTAATATTTGGCCATTCTCTGGCAAGATCAGCATTCAGCTGGATAAATATCTCCTGCCCTTCTGGCAATTCATCTTCGTGATAAATCGCTGTAATCGGGCACTCAGGCTCACAAAGCGCACAATCAATACACTCATCCGGATCAATGACCAGAAAATTAGGGCCTTCATAGAAACAGTCTACTGGACAGACTTCTACACAGTCCGTGTGTTTGCATTGTATGCAGTTTTCGCCAACAACAAATGTCATAGCCACTCCCTGGTGGGGTCAGTGTAAAAAGAACCACAATACTAACAACAAAAGAAGGGGCTTTTTTTACTCATAAGTGTGTTTCGGCTATAGACCTTTGTCGCACTCTGACTGAAATAATAATCACTTTGCTGACTGATGTTCTGGCCGGGCCCTCATCGGGATACCCGCATCATAGGCTGTATTCATCAGCTCCGTCAGTACATAGGCGGTAAGCCCCCAGATCAGATAATCATCGTACTGCCAGGCGGGTACTTCATGGATACGGCCATTGGAACGAATCTGGTGTGTACGGTAATGGCTTTTTTCAAGAAAGAAGCTGACCGGCACACGGAAAACAGCATCCAGCTCGCCAGGGTTAGGGGTCAGTTCAATAGCAGGGTCGATTACCCCGACATACGGGGTCACTTGCAAACGGTGTTTAGACATCACCTGCCCCAACGGGCCAAGTATATCGACGGCCTCCGGGGGCAAACCAATCTCTTCATGGGCTTCACGCAGCGCCGTAAATTGCAGGTCCGGGTCTGTTTCATCATGTTTGCCACCTGGAAATGCCACTTCACCGCTATGAGTAGAAAGACGGGCCGATCGGCGGGTCAGAATCACTTCCGGGTCCGACGTCTGATCGGTCAATGCCACCAGCACACCAGCTTTTGGGCCATCACTGCGAAAGCGGATAGGATGGTAATGTGCCATACGCTGCCTGAGTTTTCGTATCATGTAACCTCATCGTTCCCCACAAGAATGATCTTTCGATCATACCGCTGTGCAGGTATAAAAGAAAAACAGCAACCGACATTATCGGTCTGTAGTAATCCAGACGAGTGTCCATAATGGGCGCGCTGTTATATAAAGGATAGATGATGAACTTCTGCAGCCAGTGCGGCCAAGCCGTTGAACAGAAAGTCCCTGCCGGTGACAGCCGCCCACGCTATGTCTGTGGCCACTGTGACACCATTCATTATCAGAACCCCAACATTGTTGCGGGCTGCATCCCGGTACATGATGGACGCATACTAATGTGCCGCCGTGCCATTGAACCCCGCTACGGACGCTGGACTTTACCCGCCGGTTTTATGGAAAACGGTGAGGCTGTTGAAGAGGCTGCCACCCGCGAAACCCGTGAAGAAGCCTGTGCAATCGTCAGCAATCTGCAGCTCTACACCGTCACCTCAATTGTCCATGTTGATCAGGTACAGATGCTCTACCTGGCCGACCTGCCCCACGCAAAGTTTGCGGCCGGTGAAGAAACGCTGGAAGTTGCACTGTTCAGTGAGGATGAAATTCCGTGGGATCAGCTGGCTTTCGAAACTATCCACAATGCGCTGGAATTCTATTTTGCTGACCGTAAAAACGGTACCTTTCCATTGCGCCATATCCGTATTGAACGTAATTGCCGGAGTCAGCATTCGCAACCTGATCACAATGCAAAAAAGCAGCAGGCTCACAGATAACTGGCGCCAGTTTTTTACAAAAAAATAAAAAAAGCAAAAGGAATGCCAGATAGCTGATTCTGGCATCAATGCAGGCCTGGCAGGCAGTACGCGGCCTGTAGCAGGTTATCCTCACACTGTTCCAGAGTTTATTCACAGAAACAGTGGATAACTTTTGTGGCAGGAACCGCAAACAACCTCTTATGCAAGCTGTTAATTTATCCAGTAATTGACAACTGTGAACAATTGAAGCCGCTCAACATTGTTACCAGCTCTGATGAAGGCCATGAATGTCAAGGCATTGCGGCAACTGAAAAAACAGCAGCCCGGTAATCAGGCCCATACCGGTTGCCTGTGCAGAGTTATGCTCAAGTTATCCCAAAGGTTACTCAGACTTTCTGTGGATAACTCGGTTTGCAGCATACCCACAGCTAGAAATGCCTCTGGGCTACAGATCCGCCAGCTGCCAGACATCATAGGCCACTTCTTCATAAGGATGTGCCTGTTTCAGTACTGCTACTACCTGGTGAATCTGTGCATCACTGCATACCAGTTCTACTTTCCATTCAGGCAGGGTTTCAACCTGTCCCTGCACACCGATATGTGGATTACTCCCCATCAGCGGACGGAACTGACCTGTACCCAGCGTCTGCCAGCAGCAACTGTCATAATCACCGATACGGCCCGCACCAGCTTCAAACAACGCCTGTTTGACGTTCTCAAGATTCTCCTCTGGAACAAAAAATGCCAGTTTATACATTGCTCTGTAGCTCCTTGAACGTACGATAAACATGCTCCATGAAAGTGTATGTATGTAAAAAAACACAAAGAAAAGGTAAGACCAGTATAAGCAAGCGGGCAGCACTGTGAATGCCCGATGGATAACCCCATTATGATTGATCTGACACTGATAATGGATACTTCACTTATGACTGAGACTGCGTTACTGACCGATGCAGCACTGCTGATACTGGCGGGCACTATTGGCTGGTTATTCAGCTCACTGGCAGCAGGTGGCGGAGCCCTGCTGAGCATTCCACTGCTCAACACCGTGCTTCCGCTGAGCCAGGTGGCGCCGGTACTCTGTGTTGGTTCAATTGTCGGTGCCAGCCATCGTGCCTGGTTATTCAGACACACAATAAACTGGCAGATTCTACGCTGGTTGATGCCGGGGATTATCACAGGCGCATTACTGGGTAGCTGGCTGTTCAGCCAGCTCAGCCTGCCATGGCTCAGCGCGCTGGTTGCGGCATTTCTGCTGTTCAATGGCCTTAACAGTTATCTGATGCCTGGCCGTCTGCAATTTCAGACCCGCCTGTCCTGGTTTACCGGTGCCGGATTCGTAACGGCACTGCTTTCTGCACTGATTGGTGCTGTTGGCCCGGTGATGAACCCGTTCTATCTCAATTATGACATTGAAAAAGAGGGCATCCTGGCTACCAAAGCAGTCAGTACATTACTGATGCAATTAAGCAAACTGGCCGGTTATCTATGGTTTCTCAGTAACGCCAGCCAGTGGCTATTATATGGGCTGATTCTGGGCATGGGTGCGATGATCGGCAACTGGCTGGGGAAGCTGGCACTACAACGTATTACCAAAGCGCAGTTCCGCCATATCGCCAATGGACTACTGGCGTTCAGCGGGCTGATGATGCTCTGGCCGCTATTGTAACGGTACTGGTTATCCACAGTGTTGCGATATCAAACCGTACACCGCGACACTGGATATACAGCTAAAGCAGAGCAGTCACAAAGAAAGATAGATACACCTCGATAACAGCTCAAAAACAGCAGTTAAAAGGCGGTTAACAGAAAGTGATTGCAAGAGAGTGATCACAAGAGAGTGATCACAAGAAAGTAATGACAAAACAGTGATTACAAGAAAGGCACAGCTGCCAAAGCATGCTGCGCCTGTCTGAGCATTGCGGTGCGAACCTCAGAGTTCGTCGATCTGGCGACGGATATCTTCCAGTTTACGGGAAACCACCTTCTCCAGGTGTTCCAGTTCATCCAGCAGCTGCTCTTTTTTGGTCTGCGCGTCTTTTTCATCGCTTACCAGTTTTTCCAGTTCGCCCAGTGCCTCCAGGAAGTAGGTGGATGGCTCCGTAGTCGCACGGTATGGCACCAGACCATCACTGACCGGTACGGTTTTCTGTGCACGCTTGAACTTGAATTTTTTACTTTTGGAGAACCACTCGCCCTGGTGACGGTGGAAGTAAATTTTCAGGATATCGACGTCACCTTCAGTTCGGTAGGTGTACTTTTCGATGTCATAAACATCTTCGATACCCATTTCCTTGAGGGTTTCGAACTTGTCGCTGGCCATGCTCTGTTTATCTCCGCAAAGTCGGTCTTTATTCACATATTTCAGTAGCGAGTGTATACCTGTTATACCAAAGTTGCTGCCCCTAGCGTCGAAATTTTTAAGGTTACGGCGCCTGGCTGAAATATCTTTTCATCTTTCAGCTGTTAAGGTCACCTAGCGGGCGTGATACCGGCGGCTGGACAGCAAAGCGCTGCTGCATAAACTCGACCAGAAGGTGGACTTTCGGCGCCAGATAACGACTGCGAGGGTACAACGCCCAGACCGCTGCATCACGAATCTCGGCATGGGGCAATAACGCCACCAGCTGGCCACTTTGCAGATAACCGGCAACGTAGTAATCCGGTAGCTGTGCCACGCCCAACCCCTTGAGCACCGCATCCAGCACGGCCAGCCCGGAATTGGCGCGCCAGCGTCCCCTCACCCGTAACTCCCTGACACCCTCTTCTGTCTGGATACGCCAGTGCTCATTGGAACCGATCAGACATTGATGGGCGATCAAGTCAACTACCGTATCCGGGATGCCTTCACGTTGCAGGTACGCAGCGGAGGCCACAATATACTCACGCCGGTTACAGAGCCTGCGCCCAACCAGCGCCGAATCACGCAGCATGCCCATCCGTATCGCCAGATCATAACCATCGCGTACCAGATCAACGGGACGGTTACTCAGATGCAGGTCTAGCTCCAGCCCTGGATACTGGGCCATAAAGTCATTTACAATCGGCGCAACATAACGCTCACCAAACACCGTGCCACAACTGAGTCGCAACAGTCCGACGGGCTCACTCTGATAATCCCGTACCTGCTGCTCTGCCTTAGCAAACCCCTCCAGCAATGCCTGACACTGTTCAAAATATGCCCGGCCAACATCGGTCGGCCTGACGCTGCGTGTCGTGCGCACCAGCAGCTGCGCTCCCAGTGTACTTTCCAGCCGACTGATACCCCGGCTGATATGGGATACGGAAACACCCAGTTCCCGTGCCGCCGCCGACAACGTACCCAGCCGTACAACACGAACAAAGGCCTCA
Organism: Marinobacterium sp.; assembly: GCA_025800125.1. Classification (GTDB taxonomy): domain Bacteria; phylum Pseudomonadota; class Gammaproteobacteria; order Pseudomonadales; family Balneatricaceae; genus Marinobacterium_C. The sequence continues at coordinate 15,697 of JAOXSF010000103.1, read as the reverse complement.
ATACCTTCCCAGCGATTCACCGTTATTTTTGCTCCTGTGCAAAAGTGTCTGACCACCGCCACTATATCGCCGACCGATAACCATGCACTAGACTGTGACAGACTGAATTTCACAAGTGAGCTGAACTTCAGCACTGAGCCGTATTTTAAATCTGGAGAACAACATGAAATCACGCGCCGCCGTTGCCTGGGCTGCAGGCAAACCACTGACCATCGAAGAAGTTGATGTACAGGGCCCAAAGGCGGGCGAAGTACTGGTACGTATGGTGGCGACAGGTGTCTGCCACACCGACGCATTCACCCTGTCCGGTGATGATCCTGAAGGTATTTTCCCGACAATTCTGGGCCACGAAGGTGGTGGTGTTGTCGAAGAAGTTGGCCCGGGCGTGACCAGCGTAAAACCTGGTGATCACGTTATTCCACTGTATACCCCTGAGTGTGGCGAATGTAAATTCTGCAAGTCCGGTAAAACCAACCTATGCCAAGCGATTCGTGCTACTCAGGGCAAAGGCCTGATGCCCGATGGCACCAGCCGTTTCTCACTGAATGGCCAGCCGATTTACCATTATATGGGCACGTCTACATTCTCTGAATACAGCGTGATGCCGGAGATTGCCGTTGCCAAAATCAACAAGGAAGCACCGCTGGACAAAGTCTGCCTGCTGGGCTGTGGTGTGACCACCGGTATTGGCGCCGTGTTGAATACCGCCAAGGTTGAACCGGGTTCTACCGTTGCGGTATTTGGCCTGGGCGGTATCGGTCTGAGCGTTATTCAGGGTGCGGTACTGGCAAAAGCCGAGCGCATCATTGCCATCGACATTAATGAAGACAAGTTTGAGATGGCCCGTATGCTGGGTGCCACCGACTTTATCAACCCACGTAACTACGCCGACCCGATTCAGGACGTTATCGTTGAGCTGACCGATGGCGGTGTTGATTACTCATTCGAGTGTATCGGCAACCCGGGCCTGATGCGTTCGGCGCTGGAATGCTGTCACAAAGGCTGGGGCGAATCAGTGATCATCGGTGTTGCTGGCGCAGGCCAGGAGATCAGTACCCGCCCATTCCAGCTGGTAACTGGTCGGGTATGGCGTGGTACTGCATTCGGTGGTGTTAAAGGCCGCAGTGAACTGCCAGGTTACGTAGAACAGTACATCAATGGCGAAATCAAAATTGATGATTTCGTGACACACACCATGGGACTGGAAGACATCAACAAAGCCTTTGATCTGATGCACGAAGGCAAGAGTATCCGCTCTGTCGTACTGTTCTGATCCAGCACCCTGATCCGCTATATCTGACCACTATGGTCCAGGCGCGCCATCAGGCGCGCTTTTCCGTGCAACGCACCGGGAAAACGGTGCCCAGGAATAGTCTCCAGGAGTAGTCTATGTCCCTTGAACTGATCAGCCAGAACAAAGTCGCTGGCGGCTGGCTCAAACGCTACCGTCATCAGGCCAGCAGCCTGAACTGCGATATGGTGTTTGCCATTTTCCTGCCACCACAGGCAGAGGAGCAATCAGTACCCTTCCTTTACTGGCTGTCCGGCCTGACCTGCACTGATGAAAACTTTACCCAGAAGGCTGGTGCATTCAAAGCCGCAGCAGAGCTGGGGCTGGCTCTAGTATGCCCGGATACCAGTCCACGCGGTACCGAACTACCCGGTGAGCATGACAGTTATGATTTTGGCTCAGGCGCCGGTTTCTACGTCAATGCTACCGCAGCTCCCTGGAATGCCCACTACCAGATGTACAGCTATGTCAGCGAAGAACTGCCTGCACTGGTTGAAGCACAGTTCCCGTTTAATGGTAAACGGGCAATCAGCGGTCACTCCATGGGCGGCCATGGTGCGTTGATCTGTGCATTAAAAAACCCGGAACGCTATAGCTCTGTCAGCGCCTTTGCTCCTATCAGTAACCCGACAGACTGCCCATGGGGCGAGAAAGCACTGGCTGGTTACCTGGGTGAAGACCGCAGCATATGGCAGCAGTGGGATGCCAGTATCCTGATCCGCCGCAGCCGTGAAGGACTAAAGCTGCCCTTGCTGGTTGACCAAGGCACTGATGATCAGTTCCTGGCTGAACAGCTGAAACCGGAAGCTCTGGCCGCCGCCTGCACCAGCGCAGACTACCCGCTGCAATTGCGTATGCAGCCTGGTTACGATCATAGCTATTTCTTTATCAGCAGCTTCATTGATGATCACCTGCGCTTCCACGCCGAGCATCTGCGCTGAGTGACAGGTCAGTCTATGGGGACAGGCTGACGCGCGACAGCGCAATTAGCACCACTTACCGATTAGCATCATGATTGACGTGCTATCCTGAAAGAGACCATTCACACAGGTACAGCTTCAGGACGCCGGGCACTGCACGGCCCGGTGGACGGTAACAGCAATGCGCAGAACCGGCTCCACCCGTACTTTCCTGCACTCAGTCCATCTCACCGCATACAACAGAATGCTGCAACGCATTGTGCTGTGCTGTTCTATCTGCATCCTGTCGCTGTTAAGCATTACCTTTAATGTCTCAGCTGATACTCATCGCTCCGATACTCATAGCGCCGGCTCGTATTCAGGCATAGCAGAGATTCCCGCCTATACGGCCGCAATCTGGCAGTTACCGCTGCAGGGAGCGATTGGCCCGGCCAGCAGTGATCTGTTAATTCGTACCATTGATCAGGCTGAGCAGCACAACGTCCGACTGCTGATTGTCGCCCTGGACACACCCGGTGGGCTGATGACCAGCATGCGCAAAATAATTCATCGTATGCTGGCCTCCAATGTGCCGATTGCGGTCTATGTCTCCCCCCGTGGGGCACGGGCAGCCAGTGCTGGGACTTATCTGCTCTATGCCAGCCATCTTGCTGCCATGGCCCCGGCAACCAATCTGGGGGCTGCTACTCCGGTACAGATGGGTGCTCCCCGTCGACCGTTACAGCCGGGTAATCCTGACGGTTCAGAGCAGCCAGCTCAGCCGGATGGCCTCAGTGCGATGGAAAAGAAAGTGATCAATGATGCGGTAGCACATATCCGGGGGCTGGCAGCCCTGTATGGTCGTAACGCTGACTGGGCTGAACAGGCCGTGCGCGAGGGTGCCAGTCTGGATGCCGAACAGGCTCTGCGCCATGCCGTAATCGAGATTGTTGCCAGTGATGTTGATGATCTGCTGCGCCAGGCTGATGCGCGCATAATACAGCTGAAAGAACAGGACATTGAGCTACAACTGCAAGGCTTGCCACTGGTGACCTTACAGCTGGACTGGCGCTATGAGTTTCTCAGCACCATCACCAATCCGAATGTAGCCTATATCCTGATGATGATCGGCTTCTATGGTCTGCTGCTGGAGTTCTACAATCCCGGTGTGGGTGTACCTGGCGTAGTCGGTGCCATCAGCCTGCTTACCGCCCTGTATGCCTTACAGCTACTCCCCGTCAGCTACGCCGGGCTGGGGCTGATTCTGCTGGGATTGGGGCTGATGGCTGCGGAAGCTCTGTCACCCAGCTTTGGTATTCTGGGCATGGGAGGGCTGGTCGCCTTTGTACTGGGCTCCATTCTACTGATGGATACCGGCATCCCCGAGTTTCAGATTGCACTGCCCATCATCGCAGCCACCGCTGTGATCAGTGCCGTGGTCTGTATTCTGCTGCTGACCATGGCATTGAAGTCACGCCGTACACCGGTGGCCAGTGGTATTGCCATGCTGGTCGGCCAGACTGCGCTGACACTGGAGCCCGTACACCGTGGCGGCCGGGTCAGACTCAACGGTGAAATCTGGTTTGCCCGTAGCCAGACGCCCATTGCTGCCCGCCAGCCGGTAATCGTCAATCGGGTCGAAGGACTTACGCTTGAGGTCGCTCCTGCTTTGCTCACGGCCCGTAAGGAGGATCGCTGATGCTTAACTACTACCTCAGTCTGGCACTGATTCTGATCAGCACTCTGCTGGTACTCAGTGCTTTTCGTATTCTGCGTGAATATGAGCGCGGGGTGATCTTTCTGCTGGGACGCTTCTACAAAATCAAGGGGCCAGGGCTGATTATCGTGGTCCCGCTGGTGCAGAGTATGGTGCGGGTAGATATTCGCACCGTCACCCTGGATGTACCCACCCAGGATGTGATTACCCGCGATAATGTCTCGGTACGGGTGAATGCAGTGGTGTATTACCGAGTAGTTGATTCGCAGAAAGCGATTATCCATGTAGAAAACTACCATGATGCCACCAGCCAGCTAGCACAGACGATTCTGCGTTCAGTGCTGGGCCAGCATGAACTGGACGATTTGCTGGCATCAAGGGATACCCTGAATGCAGACATTCAGAACATACTGGATCTGCAAACCGACGACTGGGGCATCAAAGTCAGTAATGTCGAGATCAAGCATGTTGACCTGAATGAGTCGATGGTGCGTGCAATCGCTAAACAGGCAGAATCAGAACGCGAGCGGCGAGCCAAGATTATCCACGCCACTGGCGAACTGGAAGCAGCCGAACATTTACGTGAAGCAGCCCGGATTCTGGCAGAACAACCTCAGGCACTGCAATTGCGTTATCTGCAAACCCTGACAGAGATCGCGGGTGAACACAGCAATACCATTGTTTTTCCACTGGCCAGTGAACTACTCAGCGCATTAAAAAAAGATGGCTAACCCCTGCCACCAGACAGGACAAAGCGGCAGCTAGCCACTTACCACCTGATTGCGCCCCGCCTCCTTGGCGGCATAAAGCAGATCATCAGCCCGACTCATCAGACTGCTGAGGCTTTCACTATGAAATTCGGTAATACCGATACTCATGGTCACCGGTATTTCTGCACCATCAAATAATACCGGAGATTGCTCAACCAGTACTCTAAGGTGTTCCAGCAGCTGCTCTGCCCGGTCCAGATCAATCCCTTCCAGCAACAAGCAGAACTCCTCACCACCGATGCGAGTCACCATAAAGCGCTTCAGGTGTGTACTTAACAGCTCAGCAATCGAGGCCAGCACCCTGTCACCGCCATCATGGCCCCAGTTGTCATTTACCTGCTTGAAATGATCCAGATCCATCATTGCCAGACAGACCGCTCTGCCACTATCCTGCGCCCGCTGTAACAGCGTCGGCGCTTCTTCAAACAGGTAACGTCGGTTGTGCAGTCCTGTCAGTACATCTTCATAGGCGGCTCGACGTACCTGATTGAGCAGATTGATGGTATCCAGGTTCTGCATTACCCGGCAGTGCAGTTCTTCGTAGTTGAAAGGTTTACGCAGAAAATCATTGGCACCATTTTTGATGAACTGTGCCGACAGAGCACCGCTATCAGCTGATGACAGAGCAATAATGACCAAGTCATTCTTATCCATCTCACGACGAATCACCTGCACCAGTTCAACACCATTCATACCTGGCATATGGTAATCGGTGATCAGAATACGAATATCCGGTTGTTCACGCAGCTGAACCAGTGCTTTTTCAGCATCGGTAGCTTCAAGCACCTGATAGTTATAACGCTTGAGCTGCTGACGCAGCAATTTACGATAGGCCGCAGAGTCTTCCGCCAACAGAATTTTCACTTGCTGATTAGTGTACAGCCGGGCCAGCAGTTGCACCGCAAACTCATAGGAGTATCGACTTTCTTTAACGACATAGTCCACCACGCCCTGCTGCAATAATGACTCTCGGCGCTGCTCATCAAAACTGCCGGTCAACACCACCGTTGGCAGACCTCGACCCAGCATCAGATCAACCACCTCACCATTGGGTGCATCTGGCAGATTAAGATCAACCAGAGCGACAAAGAAGCTATCTGGTGCCAGTTCCAGCTGCACCTGTGCCTGAGCCATAGTCGTACAGAGTACAACCTCCATATCTATAGTCTGCTGACTGATAATCCGTTTCAGTATCCGGGTAACCAGCGTGCTGTCTTCAACGATCAGAACTTTCATCCGGGTAACACCTGTAGCAGTAAAAGCTATATAACCGCCAGTATTATCGAAGTAAAACCGACAGTCCAAACAGACCCTATTATGTCGTTCCCCGGGTTTTATAACCATATTTCAGGAATAAACCGAACAGCTACAGGGTACTGCCGTCCAGTCCTGGCAGCATACGCACATAAAAAAACCCCGCGTTTGCGGGGTCTCAATCAGGCTGCCATGTCATGATCAGTTCAGATCAAGCACATCCTGCATACTGTATACACCGTTCTTCTTGCCATTGAGCCAGCGCACAGCACGCACCGCACCTTTGGCAAAGGTCATGCGGGAGCTGGCCTTATGGGTGATTTCAACACGCTCACCCTCAGTACCAAACAGCACAGTATGGTCACCCACAACATCACCAGCACGCACCGTTGCAAAACCGATCTCTTTCTGTGGACGGGCACCTACCTGACCTTCGCGGCCATAAATCGCACATTCACGCAGATCACGACCCAAGCCATCTGCCACTGCTTCACCCATGCTCAGCGCAGTACCGGACGGGGAGTCCACCTTGTGGCGGTGGTGCGCTTCAATAATCTCTACATCGTAGTCATCACCCAGCGCCTGTGCTGCCATATTCAGCAGTTTGAAGCAGAGGTTAACGCCCACACTCATATTGGAAGCAAACACCAGCGGCATCTTATCGCCGTAGCTGTTCAGCGCGTTACGTTCTTCTTCAGTCAGCCCGGTGGTACCAATTACCATGCCTTTACCGTGCTCAGCACAGAATGCCAGGTTCTGCAGTGTAGTCTGTGGAGAGGTAAAGTCGATCAGAATATCGAAATCATCCTTCGCATCAACCAACGCGCTTACCACAGTAACTCCCAGCTTGCCGACACCGGCCAGCTCGCCGGCATCTGCACCAACCAGACTACTGCCTGGCTCGACAATGGCCGCACCCAGCTCAACACCCTCACCCTGACATACTGCTTCAATATTGGTTTTACCCATTCGACCGGCGGCGCCGATCACTGCAACTCTGATCATCTCTGCTTCCTGTTTATCTATTCTTGGTGACCCACAGCAACTGTCCGCAGCAGGCTGACATTCACGTCATTCAGACCGTCATGCCACATATCCTTCAAGCAATGCAGGCATTATTCCGGGGTTGAGATTTGCTGGTCCATATCCAGTGCGGGTTTGGCGCATTCAGGGCGACCAACAATCTTGGCAGGTACACCCACCACCGTGGTATGCGCTGGTACATCTTCCAGCACTACAGAACCACCACCCACTTTTGCCCCGCGACCGATCTCGATATTACCGAAAATCTTGGCACCGGCGGCAATCAACACCCCTTCACGAATTTTCGGATGACGATCACCACACTCTTTACCTGTACCACCCAGGGTCACATTCTGCAGGATCGACACATCGTTTTCGATCACACAGGTTTCCCCGACAACAATACCAGTGGCATGGTCAAACATCACACCGTGACCAATCTTCGCCGCCGGGTGGATATCCACCTGGAATACCGAGCTGATACGGCTCTGCAGATAGAGCGCCATCGACTCACGGCCATGGCACCACATGCAGTGCGCCACACGCCAGGACTGCAACGCATGAAACCCTTTCAGATAGAGCAGCACCGTAGACAGACGGCCCACAGCCGGGTCTCGGGTGCGTACCGCTTCCAGATCATGGCAGGTAGAGCGGATAATCTGGCATTCACTGGTGAAGGCATCTTCAATCATCTCTCGCAGAGTCACAGCCGGAACCACATCGTCAGCCAGCTTGACTGACAGCAGGTAGGACAGCGCACTGGCCAGATCCGGATGAGCGATGATGGTGGAGTGGAAATAGCTGGCAAGAAAAGGTTCGCGTTCCGCTTCCTGGCGTGCTTCCTCCTGAATTTCTTTCCAGAGCGCGTCGGCGTCTACTGCACTGGAGTTCATGATGACTACCTTCTTCAGTTTTCAGATGGGCCGGTCAGACTGATTGAACCGGCTATATACGGAACAGGGAGGCAATCGCCTCCCCGTCTGTGATTCTGATGCCATTATGGATCAGATATTCTCTTCGAAGAACTTTTTCACCGAATCAAAGAAACCACTCTTCTTCGGGCTGTGCTTGTGGTTCATTTCATCTTCAAACTCACGCAGCAGCTCTTTCTGGCGTTTGTTGAGTTTGACGGGCGTTTCTACCACCACTTTGACCAGCAGATCACCGGTAGAGCCACCACGTACCGGAGCGATCCCCTTACCACGCAGACGGAACAGTTTGCCAGTCTGAGTCTCAGCAGGCACTTTCAGTTTCACCCTGCCATCCAGCGTTGGCACTTCAAGCTCACCGCCCAGCGCAGCATCAACAAAGCTGATCGGTACTTCACAGTACAAATGCTTGCCATCACGTTCGAAGATCGGGTGGTCAAGTACATTTACCTGTACATAAAGATCACCAGCCGGGCCACCGTTAACACCGGCTTCGCCTTCACCACTCAGACGGATGCGGTCACCGGTATCGACACCCGGTGGAATCTTGACAGATAGCGTCTTGGTTTTCTCTTTACGACCCTGACCACGACAATCAGTACATGGGTCACTGACAATCTTGCCTTCGCCGCGACAGGTTGGACAAGTCTGCTGTACCGAGAAGAAACCCTGCTGCATCCGTACCTGGCCAACACCACCACAGGTACCACAGGTTTTCGGCTGTGTACCTGGCTTGGCACCGCTACCATCACAGGTTTCACAGGCAACCAGCGTCGGTACCTTGATAGTCGTTTCGACACCACGCACCGCTTCTTCCAGCGACAAATCCAGGTTATAGCGCAGATCAGCACCACGCTGTACTGAGCTGCGGCGACGGCCACCGCCGCCGCCACCAAAAATATCACCGAATACATCGCCAAAGATATCGCCAAAACCACCATCAAAGCCGCCCTGACCATGGCCACCCTGACCATGTACACCGGCATGACCATACTGATCATAGGCCGCTTTTTTCTGGGCATCAGACAGCACTTCGTAGGCTTCATTAACCTCTTTGAATGATTCTTCAGCGGCAGCATCATCCGGGTTGCGGTCTGGATGGTACTTCATTGCCATACGGCGGAAGGCTTTTTTAATATCTCGATCAGAGGCGTCGCGTGCGACTCCCAGAACTTCGTAATAATCTCGTTGCGACATGGTTCAGACCCGTTTACCCGTTCTGACTGTGCGGGTGGTTAAGCGCATCGGTCAGGCAGTATCCATCACTGCCATTGATGCAGGTTGCGCTGATGGCAATTGCCACCCGCTGCCTGATACGACGACGCGGGCCTGAGCCCGCGATCACTGAATAGCTGTCCTGACACACAAATAACCGGTCAGAACAGAGAACCGGCCAGGCAGATACCCGGCCGGTCGCTCAGAAGAAGCTGTAACAACCTTCTGAGGTAAGCCCTGCGGGCTTACTTCTTCTTGTCGTCTTTTACTTCTTCAAATTCAGCGTCAACGGCATCATCAGCTTTGCCGCCCTGCTGCTGAGCAGCATCTTCAGCCTGACCACCCTGCTGAGCCGCTGCGTCAGCGTACATCTTCTCAGCAACACCAGAAACAGCTTCAGTCAGCGCAGTTGTTTTCGCTTCAATCGCGTCTTTATCATCACCTTTCAGCGCGTCTTCCAGTGCTTCGACCGCAGCGTTAATGTTCGCTTTTTCTTCTTCGCTCGCCTTGTCGCCCGCTTCATCAACAGTCTTCTTCGCTGCGTGAACCATTGCGTCACCCTGGTTACGGGCCTGGCTCAGCTCTTCGAACTTCTTGTCTTCTTCAGCGTTCGCTTCAGCGTCGCGTACCATCTGCTCGATTTCGTCATCGCTCAGGCCAGAAGAGGCCTTGATTACGATGGACTGCTCTTTACCAGTAGCCTTATCTTTCGCAGAAACGTTCAGAATACCGTTAGCATCCAGGTCGAAAGTTACTTCGATCTGCGGGATGCCGCGTGGTGCTGGCGGGATATCAGCCAGGTCGAAACGGCCCAGAGACTTGTTAGTCGTCGCCTGCTTACGCTCACCCTGTACAACGTGGATGGTTACTGCAGTCTGGTTATCATCCGCGGTAGAGAAGATCTGAGACTTCTTGGTCGGAATAGTAGTGTTCTTGTCGATAACAGGAGTCGCTACACCACCCATGGTTTCGATACCCAGAGTCAGTGGAGTAACATCCAGCAACAATACGTCTTTCACGTCACCAGCCAGTACCGCACCCTGGATAGAAGCACCCATCGCTACCGCTTCGTCAGGGTTCACGTCTTTACGTGCTTCCTTACCGAAGAACTCGGCCACTTTTTCCTGAACCATTGGCATACGGGTCTGACCGCCAACCAGGATGACTTCGTCAATCTCATCGCGGGACAGGTCAGAGTCGTTCAGTGCTACGCGGCAAGGCTCCAGAGAACGCATTACCAGCTCTTCTACCAGAGATTCCAGCTTGGCACGGGTAATTTTGACGTTCAGGTGCTTAGGACCTGTAGCATCAGCGGTGATGTATGGCAGGTTCACATCTGTCTGCTGGGCAGAAGACAGTTCAACTTTGGCTTTCTCAGCCGCTTCTTTCAGACGCTGCAACGCCAGTGGGTCGTTATGCAGGTCGATGCCAGACTCTTTCTTGAACTCATCTGCCAGGAATTCGATCAGGCGCAGGTCGAAATCCTCACCACCCAGGAAAGTATCACCGTTAGTTGCCAGTACTTCGAACTGGTGCTCACCGTCTACTTCGGCGATTTCGATGATGGAGATATCAAACGTACCACCACCCAGGTCATATACAGCGATGGTCTTGTCGCCCTGCGCTTTGTCCAGACCGTAAGCCAGTGCCGCTGCAGTCGGCTCGTTGATGATACGCTTAACATCCAGACCTGCGATCTTGCCAGCGTCTTTGGTTGCCTGACGCTGTGCATCGTTGAAGTAGGCCGGAACAGTTACAACGGCTTCAGTTACAGACTCACCCAGGTAGTCTTCCGCTGTTTTCTTCATTTTCTTCAGAATTTCAGCAGAAATCTGAGGGGCGGCCATCTTCTCGCCTTTTACCTCAACCCAGGCGTCGCCATTGTCCGCTTCAACGATTTTGTACGGCACCATTTTGATGTCTTTCTGTACAACATCATCTTTGAAACGACGACCGATCAGACGCTTGATAGCAAACAGAGTGTTATCAGGGTTAGTTACCGCCTGACGTTTCGCAGGCTGACCCACCAGTGTCTCATCATCGGTGTAAGCGATGATGGAGGGGGTGGTGCGATCGCCTTCTGCATTCTCGATAACTTTTGCTTTCTCGCCGTCCAGGATTGCCACACAGGAGTTAGTGGTACCCAGGTCGATGCCGATAATCTTGCCCATTGTATACTCCAAATTCTGTTTGCCCCTTTGGGGCGAAAATCGTTAAAAACCGCTTTGTATGGCTATATTGGTACTGAAAATGCCAATTCAAGGGCTTTTTGAAATTTATTTGATATACGCTGACAGAGGCTTTACTGAGCCACCATCACCATAGCCGGACGCAACAGGCGACCGCTCAGGGTGTAACCTTTCTGCATCGCTGCTACCACACAACCGGATGCGACTTCGCCGCCTGGCACCATGGACATCGCCTGGTGCAGTTCCGGGTTAAAAGCATCACCTGGCTGCGGTGCAATCTGTTCAACACTGAACTTGGCCAACGAGCTGACAAACATGTTCAGCGTCATTTCAACACCTTCACGCAGCGGCTTTATCTTCTCGTCTTCCGCATCAGCGGCATCCAGCGCGCGCTCCAGATTATCGACGATCTGCAGCATCTCATTGGCAAACTTTTCCAGCGCAAACTTGTGTGCTTTCTCGACATCCTGTTCAGCGCGGCGGCGAATATTCTGCGTTTCCGCCTGGGCCCGCAGTGCCTGATCCTGGAATTCAGCGACTTTAGCCGCTTCTGCCTGGGCAACTGACAACTGCTGCATCAGTTCTGCTACATCCAACTGCATACCTGCATCAGGATCTGCCTGAGCAGCCTCTGGCTGTGCTGCTACGGTTTCTTCTGCTACCTGTGCTTCAGTCACATTGTCCGCCTGAGTCTTCTCTTCGTTTGCCATCTGAAACCTCTTAAACCTGTCGCGTTTTGCACACCCAGCCAGCCTGCCATTGTTTTCGGCAATACCAGCATTGAGCCATGCGGCGTTTACGTTGAAGCTGTATATGGGGCCCGTGGTAATGGATTCAAGCCTGGTCAGAATTTTTTTTTCTGCCGTTGCGAGAAGCAGCCAGGTCAGGCAGGACGGGGCCTGCAAACCACTGTACAGGCATACAGAAAACTTTCTGCTGGCCTGAGAGATTGCCAGCCCGACAGAATTCGCTTATACATACCAACCACTGTATAAATTCACAGTTAGCGAGAGACTGATATGCTGACTCAGATCACCATCCATAACTACGCCATTGTTGAAACACTGGAGCTGGACCTGCGCCAGGGTATGACCGTTGTCAGCGGCGAAACCGGTGCCGGTAAATCAATCATGCTGGACGCCCTGGGGCTGACCCTGGGCGACCGCGCCGACAGCGACGCGGTACGCGATGGCGCTGAACGGGCTGAAGTCATCGCCACGTTCGATCTGAGTCAGATCCCTCAGGCCCGCCAGTGGCTGCAGAGCCACGATATGGACTGTGACGATGAATGTATTCTCAAACGGGTGATCACCCGTGAAGGGCGATCACGCAGCTATATCAATGGCCAGCCCAGCCCACTGGCACTGACCCGTGAACTGGGCAGCTACCTGATCGACATTCACGGCCAGCATGAACACCAGCGACTGCTGAAAAAGGATCACCACCGCAGCCTGCTGGATGACTTTGCTGGCAAAGCGGAACTGGCTGCCCAGGTACGCCAGCGCTACCAGCAGTGGCACAGGCTCACCCGCCAGCTACGCGAACAGACCGAACTGAGCCAGGAACAGACAGCACGGGTACAACTGCTCAGTTATCAGCTGGAGGAGCTAGACCAGCTGGCAATAAACGACGATGAGCTGGCCGAACTGGAGCAGGAACAGAAAACTCTCGCCAATGCAGGCGATATTCTATCCACTGGCCACCAGCTATTGAGCCTGACCGACGAAGGCGACAACGAACATTGCATCGCCCTGCTTAACCACTGCCAGCAACTGCTGGTCAGTCTGAGTGATCATAGCGAAGCCCTGAGCCCGGTTACGGAACTGCTCAGCTCAGCCCAGATCCAGATTGAAGAAGCCAGCAGCGAATTACGTCACTTCCTTGGCCGGGTCGAGATGAACCCGCAACGTCAGCAATATGTGGAAGAACGCCTCTCTACCCTCTATGAGATCGCCCGCAAACACCGCATTCACCCACAGGAGATCCCCACTTTCCATGCCAGCCTGCAACAGGAACTGAATAACCTGCAACGTAACGATGATGAACTGGACCAACTGGCCGAACAGGCCGAATATGCCCGTAACCGCTACCAACAACTGGCCGACAGACTCAGTACTGCCCGTCAACGCGCAGCGGGTAAGCTGAGCAAAGCGGTAGACAAACAGCTGCACAATCTGGGCATGAACGCTGCCCACTTTGACGTCGCACTGAGACCACTCCAGCCGGAACAACAGGGCCTGCATGGGCTGGAAGAGGTGGAGTTTCTGATCAGCGCCAACAGGGGTCAGCAGGCACGGCCTCTGGGCAAGGTTGCCTCCGGTGGTGAACTGTCCCGTATCAGCCTGGCAATTCAGGTGATTACCGCCCAGACCAGCACCACACCCACACTGATTTTTGATGAGGTGGATGTGGGTATCGGCGGTGGTATTGCCGAAGTGGTGGGACGCATGCTACGCGAACTGGGCGAACGCACCCAGATTCTCTGTGTGACCCACCAGCCCCAGGTCGCTTCTCAGGGCCACCAGCATCTGTTTGTCAGCAAACAGGCCAAACGCGGCCATACCCTGACCCGCATTACCCAGCTTGATCGCGATCAACGAGTACACGAGGTAGCCCGTATGCTGGGTGGCATTGATATTACCGAGCGCTCTATTGAGCATGCACGGGAGATGCTGATGATTATCAGCGGGGTTGAAAGTTCGGGGCAGATTGCGGCGCACTGAAGCTCTTTTGTATCGAAGCACTTTTGCATCAAAGCTGGATTTGTATAACAACCGACAGACAACAGCGACGCTTAAAAACAAAAACACCGGCATCAAGCCGGTGTTTTCAGTCATCCGGTATCAACCCGATCAGGCGTTTTCCACCTTGAGGATTTTCACCTCAAACTGCAGTACCTTACCTGCCAGCGGGTGGTTGAAGTCCACTCTTACTTTCGCATCGTCAAAGCTGGCAACAACACCGGGCAGTTCGCCGCCCTGCGGGTCAGCAAAGGAGATCATCAGCCCCTCTTCCAGTTCCGTTTCCATCCCGCCAAAGGATTTTCGCGGAATCACCTGGATATTGCTGGGGTTATGAGCACCAAAGCCATTTTCCGGCAGAATGCGGATGCTCTGCTCGCTACCTTCAAACAGACCAAACAGGGCTTTTTCAAAACCTTCCAGCAGATTGCCATCGCCCACAGTAAAGGTTGCTGGTTCGCCATCAAAGTTGGAATCGACCAGCTGGCCATCTTCCAGTCTGATAGCAAAGTGCAGGGTAACGGTGCTACCCGGCCCGATCATTGCGCTCATAGAATCAGGAATCCTTGGATTTACGCTTGACTGGCGCATCGTCAGCCAGAAACAGCGTATCAATTATCAGCAGACCCGCGCCCACAGTGATGCAGACATCGGCCAGATTGAAAGCCGGGAAATACCAGCCGCCATAGTGAAAGGACAGGTAATCCACCACATAACCGTGCACCAGACGATCATAGAGATTGCCCAGCGCACCGCCCAGTACCAGTGACAGGCCCAGCCCCAGCCACCACTGATTACGTGGTGTCTTATGTAACCAGATCACCAGCATCACACTGACCGCCAGTGCAATCACGGCAAACGCCCAGCGCTGCCAGCCTCCGGCGTCGGCCAGGAAACTGAACGCGGCACCGGTATTGTGCAGCAGGGTCAAGTCAAACACGGACAGCACTTCTACCGGCACCGCGTAGGTCAGATTGCTACTGGCCAGGTACTTGATGCCCAGATCAAGTACCACCATCAGCGCGCTTAGCCATAGCCAGGCCAGGCAGTGACCCTGGCCTGTTGTTGGTGTGCTATCACTCATCAGGCAAACTGACGCAGCTCACCGTCACCGGCTACGTTTTCAACACAACGCCCACACAGCTCTTCGTGCTCACTGTTACTGCCTACATCCGCGCGATGGTGCCAGCAGCGCTCGCATTTAGCTTCTTTAGTTGCGATAACTGCGATGTCATATGACGGACCACCATCTACTTTATAAGTAGCTGTGCTTTCGTCCCGAGGCGCGTTGTCACGATGATCGACAGCGGCAACAGAAGTCAGTGTTACAAAGCGCAGTTCGTCACTCAAACGTTGCAAAGTATCAATTTGCTCCTGCTCCTCACAGTAAATAACGACCTCTGCTTCAAGACTTGAGCCAATCACACCTTCTTTGCGCTTTAACTCGAGAGCAAAGTTCACCGCATCTTTAGCTTGCTTCACTGTCTCCCAGAAGTTACGGCCCATCGCTGCATCTTCGTTCAGCTCGGTCAGGCCTTCGTACCAGGTTTCCAGCATCACGGATTCGCTGCGCTTACCTGGCAGTACCTGCCAGATCTCGTCAGCGGTGAAGCTGAGGATCGGCGCAACCCAGCGGGTCAGCGCTTCAACGATATGGTACAGCGCACTC
>JAOXSF010000058.1 GCA_025800125.1 Marinobacterium sp. | reverse complement strand
GTACGAGATCGTACCAGGCATTATTTTCGCCACTATCGCGATTATTGCTGTCAGCAAAGCCAGCGGCGAACCGGAACAGTCCGTACAGGATCAGTTCGACGCATTCCGCAGCAAGCTGTAAAACAGAGTACCTGGAAAAACCGAGTGCCCGGAAAAACCGAGTACCCGGAAAAACAGGGTACTCAGACACAGACGCCGTCCTGAGACAGTCTGAATGCAGAACGCCCGCCCATCTTGATGGCCGGGCGTTTTTTATTACTCAGGTAACGTACTCTGCTCCAGAATATTCAGTGTCTGCAATGCCTGGGCATTGTCAGTACCGCAAATGTCCGGGTCAGCAAGAAACGCTGCACAGGCATCAGGGCGCTCTGGCTGGCCAAAAATACCGCACAGATTTTCTGCCGTCAGATGATGACAACGCACCCCGGCCGGTTTATTCAGACTGGAGATACTGGGGGCAATGCAACATGCCCCACAACCGAGCCGACACTCCATCATCTCAGTCCGTCAGTGCCAGACGAGCACCCAGTGCTGTCAGCACTGTACCCGTCAGGCCATCAAACGCACGACTGACGCGGGGTTTCTGCAACCAGCCACGGGCACGGTCTACCAGTAACACAATGCCACCCTGCCACAACATAGCAATGGTAAAGTGGATACCGGCCAGCAGCAGTGACTGGGTCAGTGCATTACCCTCCGGGTCAATAAACTGCGGCAGAAATGCCATATAGAACACCACCGTTTTCGGGTTCAGAACATTGGACAGAAAGCCCTCTTTCACCGAACGGCCAAACCGGAAATCATTGCCCTGCTGAAACTCCCCCAGCTTGAAACCAGCCTGGTTACTCATGGCAGCGCGCAGGCTGGTCAGTCCCAGCCAGATGAGGTAGGCCGCCCCGGCCATTTTCAGGGCATTAAAAGCCCAGGCCGTCTGCGCCAGAATCACCGCAATACCCACCGCCGACACCGTGGCATGGACAAACAGACCCATACAGATCGCGGTACTCGTCACCAGGCCGTCACGCCAGCCACCACGGGCACTGTTACGGATGATCACCATGGTATCGACACCTGGCGACATGGTCAGAATGGTGATTGCTGCCAGAAAGGTCAGAAAGACTTCATAGGACATGGGTTATACCTGTCAGGTTCTGAATGACCGGCAACAGGTGCCGGGCCTGAAAAACGGCTGAAAACAAAAGCTGCTGACTATACGCCTGTGGTGCAACTGAACAAAGCCCAGTCATTCTGTATGCCCGACACCACCCAACCTTAATGGAATATAAATACCGGCAATACAGTGATGGATATTCCACCAGGCCACTCTACACTGTTCACACGCCGGTCTGTACCTGCCAGAACAACCTGGCCGTCAGTACTACTATGTCCAGTGCTATCATGTTCAGTACTGTCGTATATAACATCAATGACAGGCCGCAACACTCAATACCAAGCAACAAGAACAGGGAATCAACGGATATGAAACGTTCTCTACAACTGGCACTGGCAACCCTCACACTGGCTGGCGCAGCAACCACCGCACAGGCAGGCTGCGGCGAAATGAACTCGGTTTATATCGGTAGCATCTGCGCAACTGCTGCCCCTTTCTGTCCACCCAATACGATGGACGCTGACGGCCGAGAACTGCCGCTGATGGACTATCAGGCACTGTTTTCTGTAATCGGCCCGATTTATGGTGGTGATGGTCGCGTCAGCTTCAAACTACCTAATCTGAATATCGGCCTGGATCAGGGTAAATACAGGATTCCACCCCAGATGAAACAGTGCATCGTCGTTGATGGTATTTATCCACCACGGCCATGATCCTCTACCGCTATCAATTCGCAATCGCCGGTCAGGCCAGCATTACCTGACCGGCAGGTGGAAACAGACCCTTTCCACAACAACGCTCAACCTTTCCCCACTGACAGGCTAGACTGGCGCTCAGTATTAACGGAGATCGCTATGAGCCTGAAAGACACTCTGAACCAGGAAGACGCTCTGAACCAGGAAGACAGTCTGAACCGGAAAAGCAGCTCAAACCAGCCCGATTCACACCAGACAAGCAATGTGAGCTGGAACAGCAACGCCGGTAAAGACCCGCTGGACCGTAATGTCTGCATCTGCAAAAAAGTCACCCGTCGTACTGTTATCGACACTATCAAGGCCCGTCATCTGACCTCAGTAAATGCTATTCGCTGTTTCACCGAAGCGAATACCAGCTGTGGTGCCTGCTACGATGGCGTCAAGGAATTACTGGATCAGACACTGGCTGCCCGCAACAGTGGCTAAACCCGTATACTGGGCGCTTCAGCAATCATCAGCAAGGAACGGTTTGAGGAAGCGTGTTTATGGATCTGCTCAGTTCGTTACTACCTGCCACTTTTCTTCCCGCCTCACTCTCCGGCCTGGATGCCGTCATCCTGATTATCACCGCAGGCCTGACCTCATTGCTGACGGCAGCCGTCGGGATCGGCGGCGGTGTTGCCCTGCTGGCAGTGATGGCCAGTATTGTCCCGGCAGCAGCGCTGATTCCAGCCCATGGGCTGGTGCAGATGGGTTCCAACCTGAATCGAGCGATAATGACCCACAAACACACTGACTGGCCGATGGTGCGACTGTTTCTGGCCGGGGCCACTCTGGGCGCATTGCTGGCCAGCTTTGTCGTGGTGCAACTCCCCGTGCAGACCATTCAGTTCGCGGTGGCCGGGTTTATTCTCTATCTGGTGTGGGGGCCCAAACCGGGCAAACTCAGCCTGAGCAAAGCCGGGCAGGTGGGGGCAGGTGCTGTTACAACGGTGATTTCGATGTTTGTCGGTGCTACCGGGCCACTGGTGGCTGCCTTTATTCATCGCCACAGTATGGACAAGCTGGCCACTACCGCCACTTTCGCCTGGTGCATGAGTTTGCAGCATACGTTGAAGATGCTGGTATTTTCAGTAATCGGCTTTGTCTTTCAGGAGTGGCTGCTGCTACTGGCAGCGATGATCGTATCCGGCACAGTGGGGTCATGGCTGGGGCTGAAACTACTGAACCGGGTGCCAGTCGTACTATTCCGTCAGATGTTTCGCTGGGGCATCACTTTGCTGGCACTACGACTGATCTGGCAGGCCAGCGGTCTGTAATCACAGAGTGAAAAGCGGTATGGCTCAGGCTACACACTCAGCAGCGGCCGCAACAACCGCCATTCTGATCTTTCTGGTGAGAACGCATAATCTGTTTCGCCGCACAGGCGCATTTTCCACACTGTGATGCAACATTCAGCTGGCGGTTAAGGTCACGCATGGTACGTGCGCCCTGATCAATAGCATCACGAATCTGACGGTCGGTCACATCTTTACAGATACAGATATACATAGCGTATCCCGAAACTGGTTCTGAAAGTGGCTGCAGGTAAGCCTGCCTGAGAAAATTACAAACTGATATTGATAATACTTCTCATTAGTTTACGCATCAACATCTCTTTTATGAAGAATTTTCATTTACACTTATCCGCTCATATTTCAGGCCACACCCAGCTGATCATCAGGCCTGTTACGCCTGTTTATGCCAGGCTGGTGTCATTCGTCTGCGCCAGAGAAAGCCTATACAGGAGAACGTTCATATGCCTGATCTCCCACTCCCAGCAGCGCCAGCCGCCAGCATCAGCTCTATGCCTTTGATCTACGGCCACCGTGGTATCCCCTCACGGGCACCGGAAAATACTCTGGGTGGTTTTCTGGCCGCCATTCGCGAAGGGGTAGAGGGGGTGGAGCTGGATGTGACACTGCTGGCGGACGGTACACCGGTGGTTAACCACGATGCCGACCTGAGCCGCTGCAGTGACCACGACGGCCTGCTATGTGAGCTGCTACCCGGTGAACTGATTGGCATCAATAACGCAGTCCGCTTTGCTGACTGGCCCGTCGAACCCGTTCCACTGCTGATTGATGTAATTGCGTTACTGAACCGTTATCAACTGAGACTGAATCTGGAGCTGAAAGACCATGGCCTGCCACCAGCACAGGTTGCCGCCGCAGTCGTGCCGCTACTGCGTCATTTTCATGATCCGCAAAAGCTGGTGATTTCCAGCTTCAGTTACCCACTCTTGCAGGCCTGTCGCCAGTTATGCAGCCTGACCCGGCTAGGCCTGCTGTATGGGCAATTACCTGAAAACCATCAACTGACCGAACAGGCCCGCGCGCTGGATGCGCGTAGCGTTCATGTGGACTGGCGTAACATCAGCCATAGCCAACTGGCAGCGCTACAGGCCGCCAGGCTGAAACTCTGGCTCTGGACCGTTGACGACCCGGACAGCCTGAGCCCTGAACTCTACGCCGCCGCTGAAGTGATTATCAGCAACTGTCCGCAGCATTTTCTGAGCGACCGCCCACCGACACATTCGATGCTCTGAACCTCTGAACCAGGCCTCCGGCCCAGACACAGTCTGATCTGCCTTACATCATATCGACAGCACAGAGACAACTGGTTATTTTCTGACCTGTATCAGGTTTGTAGCCGATTAGCCAGAAAGCTGATTATTTTGTGATCTGGAGGCATCATTCAAGTGGTTCTGCGGTCTACACTTGATGACAGCGATTACCGCAGACAGCGAGGGACTGAACATGCTGACCTACACCGAATGTCTGGAAATGAGTGGCCTGAGCCGTGAAGAGATTGCAGCCATTGCCGAACACGAACACGTTGACCCACTCTGTGCTGCTGCCATCGGCAGCTACCTGCTGAGCCATGACGGTGAACAGAAAATTCGCAAAATGATTCTGGATGATATTGAGGCAGCATCTGCGCGCGGCGATGTGGAACACGAGAAAGAGCTGCTAAGGGTATTAGCGCATTTTGTCACCGAACACCCGGAATACCGTCAGGGCATCTGACCATCACCTGACGATAGCCTCCACCCGCTGATAGCCTCAACCCGGCTATAGCCGCCCCGGTTATCCCACATAACACCATGAACCCGGCACCGCCGGGTTCATTTTTTTAGCAACATCGCGCTGTTATAACAGTGCGCACTCAGACCTCAACGGCCAGATCAGACTGTACCGTTGTGCTACAGGCCAACACGATACCGGCGGTAATCTCATCGTCGCTCAAAGTGGACTGGCTACTGCTCTCAACCGTGCCCGATAACACCTGACAGCGGCAGGCACCACAAGCACCTGAACGACAGGCGGCCGCCATCGCTACACCGGCCTCTTCCATCGCATTGAGCAGGTTCGCCCCCGCTTTTGCTGTCAAGCTAATGCCCGACTTCACAGCATTCAGCTGCACCTCTGCGGCATCAGCAGCCAGCGCGTCTTGCGTAGCCGGAGCAAAGCTTTCCTGATAGAAACGTGCCCTATCAAAACCACGGCTGTCAGCAAAGTCTGCCACCGCTGCCATATAGGCTGCCGGACCACAGGTGAAAATTACCCGCTCGTCCAGGTCGGGCAGCAGATCATTAAACAGCGCCTGACTCAGACGGCCCTGATAATCGCCGTTACGGGCAGGCTCGCCCAGCACCCGATATAGCTGTACGTTATCGTGCAGCGCCAGCTGATCAAGGCCATCGGCCATAATGACATCGTCCCCGTTGCGGGCACTGTAGATAAAACTGATCTCAACCTCTGCACCAGTATCCAGCAGCCAGCGGGCAATCGACATACAGGGGGTAATACCACTACCGGCACAGCACAGTACCAGTTTTGATACGGCCTGCCCCCGTTGCTGTGGGCCACTTTGCAGGGTGAAATCACCCGCCGGTGCCATCGCCTGCAAGGCATGTCCCGGTTGCAGGTTATCAATCAGGAAATTGGACACCTGACCACCATCAACCCGCTTGATGGTCACTGACACGGTTTGCGGCTGCGCCGGTGAAGAGGAGATGGAGTAAGCACGGTGCAATTGCTCATCGGCAATATCTACCGCAAAGGTAAGAAACTGACCGGCCTGAAATTCAAAGGGGCGCTCGTCCAGGTGACGGAATTCAAACGTGGTTGCGTCTGGCGTTTCATCCTGACGACTGACACAGAGCAACGGGCTCAGGCCCGTTTCAGAAGCGTTATGCTGGGACATGATCAAACCTGAAAAACAAAATGGAAAACAGCAACAGACTGCCAGCTCTTCCCAGCCTGGCAGTCCTGAGTAGTTCTACTGGTTAAAAGCAGCTCGAACTGGTTAAAAGGTTAAAAGGTTAAAAGGTTAAAAGCAGCTTTACCGGTAGCAGAACTACTGAAAAGTCAGGCAGATTTGAGCATAACTGCCAGATCATTTTCGACGTTGTCGATCAAGGTCAGGTTAAATTTTTCCTGCAATACCGCCACCAGATTCGGTGTCAGGAAGCCCGGCACCGATGGCCCGACCCGGATGTTCTGTACTCCCAGTGACAGCAGGGTCAGCAGTACCACAATTGCTTTCTGCTCAAACCAGCTCAGCACCAGATTCAGTGGCAACTCGTTCACCTCACAGTCAAAAGCGTCCGCCAGTGCCAGCGCCAGCTGAATTGCCGAGTAGGTATCATTACACTGACCAATATCGAGCAGACGCGGAATGCCATTAATATCGCCAAACTGTTTCTTATTGAAGCGGAACTTGGCACAGCCCAGCGTCAGTATCACACAGTCATCCGGCACGGCTGCGGTCAGATCACTGTAGTAACTACGTTCCTGCTTATCGCCATCACAGCCCCCTACCAGGAAAAAGTGACGGATATTGCCCTGTTTAACCTGGTCCACCACCGCCGGTGCTGCACCGGCCAGCGCATTGAAACCGAAACCAACGGTGATCTGTTGTGGAATTTCATCATAGAGGAAGCCCGGTTGTGCTTCTGCGCAGGCGATCAGCTGGCTGAAATCATCCCCTTCGATATGGGCCACACCCGGCCAGCCAACAATGCTGCGGGTGAAGATACGATCAGCATAGCTGCCGACACCTGGGTCAATCAGGCAATTGGAGGTCATCAGAATTGCGCCCGGAAATTTTGCAAATTCCTGCTGCTGGTTCTGCCAGGCATTGCCGTAGTTACCGACCAGATGCGGGTACTTTTTCAGTGCCGGGTAACCGTGGGCTGGCAACATTTCACCGTGGGTATAGACATTAATGCCGGTGCCTTCCGTCTGTTGCAGCAGAAGTTCCAGATCACACAGATCATGGCCAGATACCAGAATGGCTTTGCCCGTGACCGGTTTTACATTGACCTGATTCGGCTCCGGGTGGCCAAATTTGTCGGTTTCACCCCGGTTCAGCATCTCCATAACGCGGAAATTAAGCTGGCCAATCGCCATCGCGGTTTCGAACAGTTCGCCCATGTCCTGCGGGTCAGTCGCCAGCCAGGCCATAATACGGTGGAATTCACCGGCAATCTCAGCGTCCTGCTGACCAAGCACAAAGGCGTGCTCCATATAGGCACCTGCACCTTTCAGGCCGTACAGACAGAGCATACGCAGCCCCAGAATATCGGCGCTGACCTCATCCTTACCACGGTTAACCGCTGCCATCGGCGCCTGCGCCTGTAATGCCTCATCATTTTCTGCCAGCATGAAGGCCGCTGCACCTGCTGGCGTTACCGGTGTCTGATCCGCTGCCAGACAGGCCGTTTCATACTGGCTACGCAGCTGTTCACGGTAAGCCTGTGCCTGACGGGCATAACCGATAATACGGTGGCCATCGAAATTGACATTGGTCAGTGTGGAAAAGAATGCTCTGGGGATAAATGCGTCGATTTCATTATCCACAATATCAAACTGACGCGCTTTCTCGGCATAAAACGACGCCCCCTGCAAGGCGTAGATCAGCAGGTCCTGCAGATCAGATACTTCTGCCGTTTTTCCACACATACCCTGCGCATAGGCACAACCGTTTCCCGCAGGGGTACTGATAGTCTGTTCACACTGTACACAGAACATAATTGCGATCACCTCACTTGATTCAGACCAGCCAGTTCCGAATACGCAGCAGCGTTAAAGACCCGGCCATTGAAGCGCTGTGAATGTCGTCTTTGCGACCCCTTTCAGTCAGGCCCGACGGCTGTGACAGACAGCCATGCCAGACGCCTTCTGCATACGGCATGCAGCACTGAAAGGCGTTATTCACAGGTTGGTTGATGCACTTTTGTGCATTCATTCGTTATGGGGTGAACACTAGCGCTGTGGAAAAAACATTAACAGGTATTATTTTTACATCTTTATTTCTGTTGATACATATCAACAGTCACATTTCAGCGATAGCTGTGGATAACTCAGCCTCCCGCACCTTATCGCATAAAAAACCCGCACACTCGCATAAAAAAACCCGCCACACTGTAACTGCCAGCACAGCAGCACAACGGGCGGGTATTCAGTATCCGATATGCAGTCAGTCGTTCTGCTATTTTGCCGCAGCCCAGATGGCACGCAGATTAGCAGCCATCGGCAAACCATCAGCCAGAGCATCATCCTGCTCTATCACAAACTCGCTACTGCCACTGTAGAAGCCCTGGCCAGACACGCTAACAACCACCCGATCCCCTTCAACACGCCTGATCTGGCCAACAAAAGGCACACCACTGAGCCCCCGGAACAGCCGTGGCTGGCCTGGCTGTACGCGACCCCGCGCATAGTCCAGCGCCAGTCGGGCGGTGACACCGCTGCCCGTCGGGCTACGGTCAACCTGACCCTCACCAAAGATGCAGAGATTACCAGTGGTTTCCCGGCTGGTAGCATCGTCGACCAGAATGGTGCCGTACAGGAAGCCCAGATCAGCAGCCTCAGGGTCCGGGTGGGTGATGGTCAGCTGCTGGCGAGTGGCATCAGTAATCTGACGGGCAGCGCGGGTCAGCTCATCCAGTGGTGTCTCCAGTAGTGACATACCCAGCCGGGAAGCAGGCAGAATAGCGTAATAGGCACCGCCGTAGCTGATATCCAGTGTTACCTCACCCAGCCCGGGTACATCAACTGTCTGGTCCAGTGCGTAAGCAAAAGAGGCCACACTGTCGAATGACACCTGGCCGGTACTGCCATCGGCAGCAGTTTCTACATTCACTTCCACCAGCCCACAGGGACACTCAAGCCCGAAACGGGTCAACGGTGGAGTGGGTTCAACCAGCTGCTGGTCCAGCACCCAGCGACCCATGGCGATAGTGGCATGGCCGCACATGGTGCTGTAGCCGCCATTGTGGGTAAACAGCACCGCCAGCGCCGCGTCCGGGTGATGCGGTTCAGTCGGCCAGACCCCATACATATCGGCATGACCACGCGGTTCGCTCATCAATCGCTGGCGTACCAGGTCCATTTCTGCTTTGACATGGCGGCGTTTTGCCAGCAGGCTGTCACCCTGTAACGCTGGCATACCACCGGTAAAGATACGTACCGGTTCTCCGGCAGTGTGCATATCAGTCACCTGATAACGGGCAATCTCAGTCATTTGTACCTCCTTTTCAGCCGCTTTTACCTTTTTCAGCCATCTGCGCCTTCTTTCTGTGTTATCACTCAGCTGCAAATCAACATGAACTGGCGGTGCTGTTATCACGGTTATGTTCATAGGCCAGAATCGCAGCCGCCAGATCTTCCAGCGAATCACCCACCGACTTGAACAGGGTGATGGCCTTGTCCGGCTCAGCCAGTGCGCTACGACCCGGATGCCGATCAGCGCAGAGTTCAGCAAACTCCGCCACCACATCGTCAGCGCTGATCGCGCCTTCGCGAATCGGAATCAGCAGTTCACCACTTTCAACCAGCGCACCACGCCGGGTATCCACAAAGATCGCTGCTTTCTGCATCGCCTGGTTATCTACTTCGCGCATGGTGGGGGTAAAGCTACCCACCAGATCCAGATGACAGCCCGGTTGCAGCCATTCCCCCCGGATCAGCGGCTGTGTCGCCATAGTGGCACAGCTGATCAGATCAGCCCGACGCACGCCCTGCTCCAGCTGATCAGGCAGGCAAACCTGCGCGGCAATCCCCTGCTGCTGTAACTCTGTCACCAGCCGGGCGGCGTTGGTTTCCTTACGATCCCAGACCAGAACCTCCTGTAGGGGACGCACACTTAGATGAGCCGGAATCAGCCGACGGGCCATTCTGCCCGACCCCACCATCAGCAGCGTGTGGGCATCTTCACGGCATAGATAACCAGCAGCCAGTGCCGAAGCAGCAGCGGTACGGCGGGTCGTCAGTTCATTGCCATCAAGCTGCGCCAGCGGCTGGCCGGTGCGACCACAGCTGAGGCTGTAACGGGCATTCACCCCCGGCAAGCCACGGCGGTTGTTATCAGGAAAGACGGTGACCTGTTTAACACCCAGATAACGTCCTTCCAGCCAGGCGGGCATCAGCAACAGCGTCGCCTCCGCTTCACCGGGCACCTGCATTGTGTGGTGATGGCGCAAAGGGGCCTGCACATCGGCGGTAAACATGGTGCCTATGGCGTCAATCAGGGCGGGCCAGGGCAGGGACTGGCGCAGCTGGTCGGCATCAAGTTGCATAACGGTTTTCCTCTTGGTCTGATTACTTCCATGCTAACCGGACTGTCCGGTATGCTGTTGTCAGGGACTACCCATCTATTGACCGAGGCTCTGGTTCCTGGCAACGGCGCTGTTGTTCAAGTCTTAACGGCCCATGTTTAAGTCTTAAGGGTTCAGAGTCTTAAGGGTTCAGAGTCTTAACCACAGCACAGAACCTTAACTACGACCCAGAGCCTTAACCACGACCCTGTTTTTCGGTAGCAACATTCCTATGAACAGTCAGGTACGCACCAATCATATCGCCCACAGTCAGGGCGACCATCGCCACAGCTACGGCCAGATTCTGCTGGGCTGGCGTGGGCAGATGGACTGCGAGCTGGACGCTGGCGGCCATCGGTTACAGACCGGGCTGGCGCTGGCGGTGCCCGGCGATACTGCCCATTACTACCAGGGGCTGAGTGCTGACTGTGAGCTGCTGGTGCTTGATCTGGCCTGCCAGGACCCATTTCTTCAGGCACTGGAACAGAGCTGTCAGCTATCATTGCAGGAACGCCTCTATCAGCCGGGTCTGCTGTGCCTGGGCTCGCAGCAACAGGCGTTGCTGAGTTTTGCCGCCACCCAGTTACAGCAGCAACCGACCAGTCCACTGATCCATACCCAGCTGCTATCACTGCTGCTGACCCAGCTCTGCCTGGGCGATAATCCGGGCCGCCAGGTACAGCCCGCTTCGCGGCTTGATCTGACCCGGCTGCATCAACTGATTGACCAGCAACGGGAGTGTCCACCGGATAACCGCCAGCTGGCCGCCGCCATGAACCTCAGCGAAAGTCATTTCTACTACCTGTGCCAGCAACAGCTGGGGATGCCCCCTCAGCGCTATCTGCAACAGCGGCGAATGCACTACGCCCACCAGCAGCTGACCGGCAGCGATATTCCACTCCAGCAACTGGCCGCCCAGCTGGGCTTTGCCGACAGCAGCAGCTTCAACCGCGCCTTCCGCCGTTGCTTTCAGTTGACGCCAGGTGCAGTACGTCGGGCATCAAGGGCGTAGTAAATCCGCCCGACCCCGCTATAATCAGCAGCCGCCGAAACGGCATTTCCATATCTGACGGCAGCCAGCCTGCAACCAACCCTGTAACAGTGGCAGAGAGACAGACCATGAGTGACGAACTGGGCGAACGACTGCGCGCATTGCGCACATCCAGGGGAATCTCCCAGCGCGAACTGGCCAAGCGGGCCGGAGTCACCCACAGCAGCATCTCGCAGATAGAGCAGGGCCAGGTCAGCCCGTCGGTCAGCTCACTGAAAAAAATTCTCAATGCGGTGCCGATCTCGGTGGCAGACTTTTTTACTCTGGAGCTGGATAACAAGGTGCAGCAGTTCTACAGCGCCGATGAACTGCCCGATGTCGGCTCCGGTGATGTGGAGCTGCGGCTGGTTGGTTACAACCGCAAAAACCGCGGCCTGAACTTTGTTATCGAAACCTATCCGCCTGGTGCCGATACTGGTAACGATATGATTACCTACTACGGCGAAGAGGCCGGTGTGGTCATTGAAGGGCAGATCGAACTGACTGTCGGCACGCAGGTCACCACCCTGAAAAAGGGTGACAGCTACTATTTTGAAACCACCCAGCCACACCGCTTCCGTAACCGTTCGAAAAAGATCTGCCGTATTGTCAGCAGTTCAACCCCCGGACAGACCTTCTGAGCTGTCCGGCCCGTTCTGACCCGCGGCTATTACCACTCCAACCAGCATTGTTGCGATTGTCACCTTCCCTCGCTTTGCTGCACCCGTAAACCTGTCTCTTAACGCTGAGCAAACGCGCTTTCAGTGCTGTTCTTCAGTGCGCATTCTTCAGTGCTGCTTTCAGCACGTTACAACAGCCGTTTCAGCCGACGTTTGCTCTGTATTCCAAACACCCGGCTGTAAAATTGAATTAACAGTCATTCTGGCCAACCATCACTAAGACTATAACTTTAGTCGCAAAAACAGCACCAAAGCGTTACAAAAAAAGCAATAAATCCACTTTTTATCTATAAATGGTATTGAATTTTGACCACAAACCCGTAACTATCCTGTCATACTTCGTTACCACAGACGGTTTCCAACCGTCCGAATGGTTAATAAAACGAACACGCATCCTGCCCCCCTGCTGGTGCGACAGGATCAAAAGATCAACAACAAGAACAGACAGAGTGTTACATGGACAGCCGTTCAACAGACTCCAGCCAGACGCAACACAAGCCACAGCATAACGCTGATGAGGCTCGCCAGTTTCTGGCGGACAACCCGGATATTCAGAGCATCGACCTGATGCTGCCCGATATGAACGGTGTGCTGCGTGGTAAACGCATCACCCCGGATGCGCTGACCAAGGTATACCAGGACGGTGTAGCCCTGCCCGCTTCCATGTTTGCACTGGATGTTACCGGCCATACCATCGAAGAGACCGGGCTGGGCTTTGCCCTGGGCGAGCCAGACCGCATCTGCAAACCGGTGCCAGGTACACTGGTGCGGGTCGCCTGGGGGGATCAGCCCCGCGCTCAGGTACTGATGAGCATGTACCAGTTTGATGGTAAACCGATGGACTGCGATCCGCGCCATGTGCTGAGCAAGGTACTGGATCGTTTTACCGCCATGGGCCTGACGCCGATGATTGCGGTGGAGACCGAGTTCTACGCCTTTGACAAACAGCGCGATGAACGCGGCACGCCGCAACCGCCAATTTCCCCGGCCACGGGCCAGCGTGATGGCAGCACCCAGGTGTACGCAATCAGCGAGCTGGACGATTACGCCGACTACATCGCCGCCATCAAATCCGCCGCCACCGTCCAGAACCTGCCGGTCGATACCGCTATTGCCGAGTGCGCGCCGGGCCAGTTCGAGATCAACCTCAAGCACCGTCCGGATGCGTTGGCCGCCTGTGATGATGCGGTACAGCTCAAACGGCTGATCAAAGGTGTCAGCGCCGGTTTCAATATGGACACCAGCTTTATGGCCAAGCCCTATGAAGCGGAATCCGGCAGCGGCACTCATATCCATATCAGCCTGCTCGACAACGACGGTCATAACGTCTTTCGCGCTGAAGATGATGGCGCCTACGGCAGCCTGATGCTGCAACAGGCGGTGGCCGGGCTGCTCGACCTGCTGCCCGAGTCGATGGCGCTGTTTGCCCCGAATGCCAACTCATTCCGTCGTTTCCAGCCTGGCAGTTACGTACCGATGAATCGCAGCTGGGGTGTAGATAACCGTACCGTGGCGGTACGCATTCCGGCGGGCAACCCGGTGGCACGTCGACTGGAACACCGTGTGTCCGGTGCCGATGCCAACCCGTATCTGCTGGTTGCGGCTCTGCTGGCATCGATCTGGCACGGCATCAATCGCCAGCTGCAACCACCAGCTCCGGTGGTTGAAGGCGATGCCTGCGCCGAACACCCACCCTGCCTGCCAGACGGCTGGGGTGAAGCGCTGCACTGCTTCGCTGACAGCCAGTGGCTACCGGAGTATCTGGGCGCAGACTTCTGCCGCATCTACTACGCCAACCGTAATGGCGAGCGACTGCGTTT
Organism: Marinobacterium sp.; assembly: GCA_025800125.1. Lineage (GTDB taxonomy): Bacteria > Pseudomonadota > Gammaproteobacteria > Pseudomonadales > Balneatricaceae > Marinobacterium_C. Next base: position 44,138 of record JAOXSF010000058.1, on the reverse strand, counting down.
CAACCAGCATATCTCCCGACTGGAATATGACTGGTATCTGCGTCAGGTCTGAACTGACCTTGTAACGGCCCGCGCCAGGGCCAGACCCGCAGGCCGTGACGGCGGCCTGCCTCACCACCCCGTTGATCAGACATGGAGAATTCACCCCGCCAACCTCGAATACTGCCTGCGGGCAACCCAGCATCCAGCCAACCGAACCCAGATAAACATAACAAGGGATGATAAGGATGAGCACAGCACACACCACCCCGGTCAGCTTTAAACGCTGGCTGCTGATGATTTGCAGCCTGTTCTGGCTGAGCCTGTCTGCCACGGTGCAGGCAGCCCCTGAAGTAGAACTCGAACTGCCCCGCATCGCCCTGAACGGTATCGCCTTCAGCGCCGAAGTCAAAGCCGAGGGTGAAACCGGCCCGCTGACCCTGCAACTGGCCGACCAGAGCTGGCCACTGGAATTTGAAGACGGCAGCGCCACCCTTGATGAACTGACCAGCAGCGCCAACCTGGCCCAGCTGAAGGTACTCGACAGCAACGGCAGCGTTGTTGCCAGCGGTGAAGTGCCAGTCTATGCAGGCTGGTTATCACTGGTTCCGGCGATGACAGCCATCATCATCGCACTGGTATTCCGCCAGGTAATCATGGCGCTGTTTACTGGTATTCTGATCGGCGGCTGGCTCAGCTACGGCATGACCCTGCCAGGCATGGGCAACAGTCTGCTGGAAGTGGTTAACGTCCATGTACTGAACGCCAGCAGCGACAGCGAACACATGTCCATTGTGCTGTTCTGTCTGCTGATTGGCGGTATGGTCGGCATTATCTCCCGTAATGGCGGCACCCTGGGTATCGCCAGCAAGGTGACAAAATTTATCCACAACCGCCGTCAGGCCCAGGTCACCACCGGCCTGCTGGGTGTGTCGATCTTCTTTGATGACTACGCCAACGCGCTGATTGTGGGTAACACCATGCGCAACATTACCGACAAGCTGCGCATCTCCCGCGAGAAACTGGCCTACATCGTTGACTGTACCGCCGCGCCTGTGTCTTCCATCATGCTGGTTACTACCTGGATCGGTTTTCAGGTTGGCCTGATTGATGAAGCGCTGGGCCAGCTGGAAGGTTTTACCGAATCCGCCTACACCGTCTTTGTCAGCTCTATCGCCTACAGTTTCTACCCGATTCTGGCACTGGCCTTCGTCTTTATGATCGCCTGGACTGGCCGCGACTTCGGCCCGATGCTGACCGCTGAAACCCGCGCCCGCAAAGAAGGCATCAACAGCAATAACGACCCGCTGACCGACCACGAAGCCATTGCCGAAGAGGCCAATATTCAGGCCAAACCAGGCGCACCTGCGCGCGCATTTAACGCCGTACTGCCAATTCTGGCGCTGGTAATCGTCACCATGACCGGCATCTACCAGACCGGGCTGGCCGAACTGGATCCGGGCGGCAACCACAGCCTGAGCGATATTTTCGGTAACGGTGATTCCTTCGCTTCTATGATGTGGGGCTCGGTAATCGGCACCCTGGTCGCCATGATACTGACCGCCATCCAGCGCATCATGAGCATGGACGAAACTGTGCACTACTGGTTTGAAGGCGTGAAATCGATGCTGCTACCGATCACCATTCTGGTGATGGCATGGTCACTGTCCAGCGTGAATGAAACCCTGCAAACCAGCGACTTCCTGGTCGCAGCACTGGGCGATACCCTGGCACCGCAGATGATCCCGGTAATCGTGTTTGTACTGTCTGCCTTTACCGCTTTCGCGACCGGCTCCAGCTGGGGCGTAATGGGCATTATGATGCCACTGGTCATCCCGCTGACATGGGCGGTGATGTCTGCCAACGGCATGACCGGCGACGAAGCCAGCATGCACATTTTCTACTCCGCTGTTGCCGGTGTACTGGCCGGTGCGGTCTGGGGCGACCACTGCTCACCACTGGCGGAAACCACCCTGCTGGCGGCCATGGCCTCCGGTTGTGACCTGGTACAGCATGTTCGCACCCAGCTGCCATACGCCGTTTTCGTCGGCACCATCGCCACGCTGGTAGGCACCCTGCCGGTGGCTTACGGCCTGCCCTGGTGGATCGCCTTCCCGGTAGCCGCGGTACTGATGATGCTGGGCCTGCGCCTGCTGGGCAAAAAGAGTGAAGACCCGGTAGAAAACAGCGTCGAAGAGATCAAGGAACAGGGCAACCGTTCCACAGAGATGTCTACCGACCCGAGCCACTGAGTTCCTCCGGCTTAATCGGGTCACTTTCGCGCGCCTTCCAGCATTGGGGGCGCGTTTTTTTTGGTGGCTGGCCTGCTTATCGGGGTGGCAGTGGTGAACCTGAAATGACGGCTTGATCAGATTGAAATATGACAAAAAATAACGGCAACATTGTGTGGGAAAAGACTGGAGTCAGGCAAAATGATTCTGACTCCCATCGCTGTGAAACTGTGAAACTGTGAAAAGCTATGCCCCCTACGGGAGACAATGAGAACAGAGACAACTGAAGTTAAGCTTTTGCCTTGAAAGGCGAATCCAAAGGGCTCTTAGTATCTGGCTGCAGTAAATTTTTAACCAGTGTATTAAATTCGGCATCGGACAGTACGGGTTTAGATTGCCAACCTGCTCTTCGATCTTTATCGGTAAATAAATCACCACGTTCAAAATTAATTAACTTGATACTATCACTTGAATCAAAGTTTTGAACTTGTAGCCTGCTCCCATAGGTGTTTTCAAGCATTCTCTGAACATCTGCAAGACTCGCGCTATCAGGGTTGGCCAAAGTACCCCCTTCAACTCTTGATACTGACATATTTCCTTCAAAAAAAGCAGCAACAATGACACCATCAACCCTGAATATCTTTTCAAGATTTTTATTCATCGTTTCAACAGCATCCTTTGAACGAGGGTCATATTCAGGTAACAACGGTATATCTGCAATTTCATGTGCAAATGTACCAACACGTGACTCTGCACCTTGAGCAGGTTTTTTTTGAACAGACTGGAGGTTAAAAGCAGCTAACTGTGCATTATTATTCACTTGCATAACGATCACCATATCTATTTGATAAAGATAATCTACAACCATCACAAACAATGTCAAATGATGAAAACACAAAACAAACAATTTAAGATTAATTCCTATTAATTAGCGGCTTTTTGTTCAAAAAAACTGGTATTGACTCTAATTTTAACCGAATATAAGATTCGCCTCGCTAATTCGCACTATTCTAGTCATTTCAAACAAAGGAGGTCTGTTATGGCTGTTAATGAAGTAAAGCTTGGTTACGGTGATAACTCTTATTCAGGATCAAGCATGGTGGATTATATTCACGGACAAGGTGGTAATGATCGACTATGGGGCGGTGGCGGTAATGACATCGTAAATGGAGGAGATGGAAATGACTTACTCCGTGGTGATGGTGGTAACGATTTATTAGTTGGCGGTTCAGGTGATGATACTTTGTATGGTGGTTCCGGATCGGACAAGCTCTATGGTGGAGAAGGTAATGACCTCTATCAGGCTATGATTTCTGATAGTGGATTTGATACCATCCATGATGGAAAGACCATCGCTGGCGCACCTGGCTTTGGTGGTGGTGACAGAGACGTATTAAAGTTTTATGATGTTTCTTCTGCTGATTTAAGAGCCTTCAGGTTTGGAACGGATCTAGTTATATCGTCAGCACAAGATGCTGCTGATGGCCAATTAAGTTCAGGTGTAGAAATCGAAGATTTCTGGTTTACTGAGACTGGATCAACCGTCAATGATGATAATCGTATTGAGCTAATTGTTGGCTTAGACAATATCATTGCATTTGATACATCACTGTGGGGATCATAAAGTTATTCAACCATGACTTTATAACGCCAAATTAAAATACAAAACAAGCGCAGGCTATTTAAACAAGACCTTCGCTTTCATGATCACTCTGCATAAAAAATCCTGACTTTAAAAACATGTAGGCTAGTTCTAACCACCATTATTAATACTATAGATAATTTTTACCGAAAAGCTTCTTTCTAAATAACAAATCTCACAACATCGCTTAAAAGGAAAAATCTTGATTTAAATATTTTCTTTATGAATTTAATTACTAAAGCTAACCTCCATATATTATTAGCATTTATGACTCGGTAATCTGAAATCATAGAGGTAGCTTTATCTACGTTAGGAGTGTGGGATAGCTTTAAAAGTCAGGCTTTTCTGAATTTTCCTCATCAATTCCTGCCACTTTAACTTCGTATGTTTTTTCTATAAATATGGTCTCGTTGCTCCCTCAGTTCCGCCGAAGCTGCACTCCACGCGTCTTTCAGTTCTTCGCGGCTCTTGCTCAGTGCATAGTTACTCAAACCATAGACCTGTCGGGCACGCTCACTGGAGCTGGTGTGGCGATGTAGCCGCCCCTTTGCTGCACGACGAATAGATGTCGTCTGGAAACGTTTATCAGACCTGGACATAGCTGCCTCCATTGTTGATAGAGGAAGTATACCAGCTGGCTGAGGCTAAATTCTGCACCAGAAGTGCAACATTGTGACAAGACACAGACGCTTTCCGGTAACAGTGTTACCATCTTCACCATGAAAAAAAGCCTTGATCATCTCCCCGCCAGCAAGCAGCGCGATATCGACTATATCCTGTCGGTGATTCGTGATGAGTTTGAGCAGGTGGTCGGTTTTGCCCAGGGCAAGAAGAAACACTACCGGATTCAGAAAGTGATTCTGTTCGGCAGCCATGCCACCGGCAAGTGGGTGTATGACCCGGCCAACGGCTACCTCAGCGATTACGATATTCTGGTTATCCTGAACGACCAGGCAACACCGCTGCTACAGGAGCCCAGACTGTGGCAGACCATTGAAGATCGCATCAGCCTCTATATCAAACCGCCGGTTACGCTGATTCTGCACACCCTGCATGAAGTCAATCACGCCCTGTCAGAAGGCCAGTACTTCTTCTCTGATATCAAACAGCAAGGCGTTGTGCTCTACGAGCTGGAGCCAAAACCATTAGCCAATGCCTGCGACCTCAGCCCCGCCCAGGCCCGCGCACTGGCAGAACGACATTTCAGCCACTGGTTTGATAGCGGTAACGGTTTTATGAAAGGCGTCCGCTTCTATCAACAGGAAGAAGACCTGAAAAAAGCCGCCTTTATGCTGCACCAGGCCACTGAAACCTACTATTCCTGCATTATGCTGGTGTTCACCAACTACAAACCCAACACCCATAATCTGATTCAGCTAAATAATCTGGCCATCGGCCAGCACCCGGACTTCGCCATCGTCTTTCCCCAGCAACAACGCATCGACCGCAGCCGCTTCCAGCTACTGAAACGCGCCTATATTGATGCACGTTACTCGGAACACTTTGAAATCAATAAAGAGCAGCTGGAATGGCTGATTGAACGGGTTGAGATATTGCGGGGGCTTACGGAGAGGTTGTGTGAAGAGAAGATTAAATGCCCGAATTGAGAGTTTTCTGGTTGCCATGCTCTGCGTGGGTGAGCTACACGCGGAACCCATAGCTGTGAAACTGTAATAATGCTATGCATTCCCACGGAGACCGTGGGAACGAGAAAAACTTCGGGCGTATCCCTCCAAGGCGCACCGGTGCGTGCAATCCAGAGCACCGCTCCCAGAAATAATCGATTATCTTGAGCTGTAACACCTCGATCTGTTGTCTTACCAAGCAGTAATGGGGCTACTCGCTCCCATTGACCATCACGCAGAATCATGCGAGCCATGATGTACTCCATGTACAAAATAGTTGGTCAGCCTATTCTGACGGAAATCAATTGAGAACGCTACCTGGTTTAAATATAGAAAACTACCGATCATTTGTTATTTTATTTAAGCCATAATTTTTGAATGTAATACGATGTAATGTTCAGCTTGATCTGGGCCTGATAATGTTGTCATGGTTAAACAAACGCACTGAGGGCAAAAGGATGAGCAAAAGAATTTGGACAATCAATGTTCTGGTAAATACTCAGTTTGTAAGAAGCTTAGAAGGAACTGGGTCTTGGGATTCACCTGTTGGTAAAGGTTCATACTGGGGCAAAAATGTCACAATAGTTGCTAAAAGTAATGAACTTAAGGATGGTGTAATTATAGGAGATGGTGATAGTTTTTCCTTGAGAGTTAAGCCTGAAGATGAAATTCGATGGGTGTTATCCGAAATGCAACCTTTGAGAGAAGGCCATAGAAAGATTTGTATGTATGGATTTAATTGTTCTAATGAACCACAGTGGCTAAATCAACTTACACCGCTGAGTAGTACATTTCAAGAGAGTGGTCATGTATACCTTAAGCATGGTTTCAACTCCCCCGACCAGCCTAACAACATTAACGATAAACTTTCAAAATCATTGATTTCTGAGGTGATGGTTCCTACCGCTACAGTGCGGACTGAGCCAAAAGAAGCTTCTGAAAAAGAGGTCAGATATTACATAAAACTACTTCTGGTTAACACTAATGACCATAAAAAACCTATAATTGAGAAATACGCTCAGGTGGACCCTGTAATCACTATTGATCGTTAAGTCGTTGCGTATTTCTATATCCTGATAACAGGAATTAGCAGGACTGATATATTAACCAATCATTACATCAGGGCTTAAGGGTAAAGATACAGGTTTTACTATATTTTTAAGCGATTCTGCTCTGATATATTTGTCTGCTACGTATCATTCAGCAAAGCCGCAGTCCGTTCATGCAGGAATAGACTGCAGCTTTTCTAAACCAATGCGAACAATGATGGTATGCCCCCTCAGACTACTTTTTACACTACTAAGGCTAGAACATAACCGAAAAACGATTTGACGAATACAGTTCAGTATTTTCAGACATCTGATTTTCAAACCAGATTACGAGCCTTAATATCCTTGCACAGCCCTTGTCCATCATTAATAATACTCACCAGAAAGCCAAAACACTTTATCCATTTTTGATATCACTTTTCTTTCAGTTATTGCTGACTATGAAGGCCAGGAAGAGTTACTGTGGCAGGTCTACGTCAACTTCTCCTTCAGGAACTGCTAAGATTTCAGAAAGAGATATGTAATGGAGAGCTCAATTCCGCAGGTCGTTTTTACGAAAAAGTAGAATGGCTAGACGAGATATAATCTATAGTGATTATTGCTAAACACCTCAAGCAAAGGCTTGAGCCATAGAGCATATCAATAATGCCTGAACACCAGCTAAAGAACGGAAATCGGGATGACTTCACCACAACCAAACTGATTAGCAGTAGAAAACTTCTTGTTACAGAGGTAAAAGGACAATGGTATAAAGAGCTATATACAGCCACTTCCGCTCAGCTACATAAACGCCCTTCAACCCACCGAGACGCAGAGCAGCAAGGAGTTTACCTGGTGATCTGGTTTGGTAAGCATGAAAAAGTTGCTGATCGAAAGAGACATAGCATAGAAAACGCCCAAGAGTTAAAAGCCAGTATAGAAGAAAGACTACTTCCTGAACTTAAAGGTTTGATAGATATATCTGTACTGGATGTATCAAGGCCGTAGCAACAACCACTTAAAAACAAAACCCGCTCAATTGAGCGGGTTTCTAATATCCAGAATCACCTGAGAATCACACTTCCAAATAATCCATGATCCCTTCAGCTGCTTTACGGCCTTCTGCGATGGCGGTTACCACCAGGTCAGAGCCGCGTACCATATCACCGCCCGCGAATACTTTCGGGTTGCTGGTCTGGAATGGGAACTCGCTGCTCTCAGGAGCGATTACACGGCCATCCTGGTGCAGGTCGATGCCGAAGTCGGCGAACCACGGTGCCGGGCTTGGGCGGAAGCCGAAGGCGACCAGTACCGCGTCAGCAGGTAGCACTTCTTCGGAGCCTGCGACCACTTCAGCGCGGCGGCGGCCGTTTTCGTCCGGTTCACCCATCTGGGTGCTGACGACTTTCAGGCCGGTTACCTTGCCGTTTTCGCCCACCACTTCAACCGGCTGGCGGTTGAACATGAACTGTACGCCCTCTTCGCGGGCATTAACCACCTCGCGCTTGGAGCCAGGCATGTTGGCTTCATCGCGACGGTAGGCACAGATTACGCTCTCAGCGCCCTGACGGATGGAGGTACGGTTACAGTCCATGGCGGTGTCACCACCACCCAGTACTACAACCTTCTTGCCCTGCATATCAATAAAGCCGTTTTCGTCCTGTGCATAACCCAGACAGTTATTCACATTGGAGATCAGGAATGGCAGGGCATCGTATACGCCGTCCAGCTCTTCACCCGGGAAGCCGCCTTTCATGTAGGTGTAGGTGCCCATGCCGAGGAATACCGCGTCGTATTCGTCGATCAGCTGCTGCATCTGTACATCTTTGCCTACTTCGGTGCTCAGGCGGAATTCAACGCCCATCTCGGTGAACACTTCGCGGCGACGGGACATAACGCCCTTCTCCAGTTTGAACTCCGGGATACCGAAGGTCAGCAGACCGCCGATTTCCGGGTTACGGTCGAATACCACCGGGGTTACGCCGTTACGTACCAGAATATCTGCCGCTGCCAGGCCCGCCGGGCCCGCACCGATGATGGCAACGCGCTTGTCGGTTTTAACCACATCAGACAGATCCGGTTTCCAGCCCATGGCGAAGGCGGTATCAGTGATATGTTTTTCCACAGAACCGATGGTCACCGCACCGAAGCCGTCGTTCAGGGTACAGGCGTCTTCACAGAGACGATCCTGTGGGCAAACGCGGCCACAGACTTCCGGCAGGGAGTTGGTCTGGTGAGACAGTTCTACTGCCTTGATGATGTTGCCTTCCGATACCAGCTTGAGCCAGTTCGGGATGTGGTTGTGCACCGGGCACTTCCAGGAACAGTACGGGTTACCACAAGCCAGACAGCGGTGTGCCTGTTCGCTGGCCTGCTGTTGTGGAAACTCTTCATAGATTTCCGCGAACTGCTCTTTACGCACGCTGGCGTCGATTTTGGCAGGGCCTTCACGGGTTACTTCATAAAACTGAAAATCATTGTTCAGACGGTCAGTCATTTTATCCACCTCGTCTGTCGTGCCCGCCGGGGCAGGCACGCCATAAATCGTTCACCTGTGGATAGATTTACCGGCGTCGCCGCCTGCAAACTATCCACAACCCTGCGTTTACTCGCTCAGATCACGCATGTTGCCCAGCAGCGCATTGAGGCTGGCGGCTTTAGGTTTAACCAGCCAGAAGCGGCCAATGTAGTCATCGAGGTTGTCGATGATCTCCTGACCCCAGGCACTGCCGGTTTCGTTGGTGAACTCAATGATTACGGAGCGCAGGTGGTTCTTGTAGATTTCCATCTGCTCGGTATGGATGCGGTGGATATCCACCAGCTCGTGGTTGTACTTGTCCACAAAGCTGTTATCCAGATCCAGCACATAGGCGAAGCCGCCGGTCATACCTGCACCGAAGTTGTAGCCTGTCGGGCCCAGTACGGTAACCAGACCACCGGTCATGTACTCACAGCAATGGTCGCCCGCGCCTTCAACTACAGCGTGAACGCCGGAGTTACGTACCGCGAAACGCTCACCAGCGCGGCCTGCTGCAAACAGCTTGCCGCCGGTTGCACCGTACAGACAGGTATTACCCATGATAGATGTTTCATGGGAGTTGTAGCTCGCTTCCTTGAACGGATACAGCACAACCTTACCGCCCGCCATGCCTTTACCCACGTAGTCGTTGGCATCGCCTTCAACGTACAGGTTCTGGCCGCTGGCATTCCAGACACCCAGCGACTGGCCTGCGTGGCCTTTGAAGCGGAAGGTGATCGGGCTGTCTGCCATGCCACTGTTGCCGTGCGCCTTGGCGATAGCACCGGACGTGCGGGCACCGACAGAACGGTCACAGTTGGTGATGGTCAGCTCATACTCGCCGCCGCTCTTATCAGCAATCGCTTGCTCAGCCAGTGCGATCATCTGGTTGTTCAGTTCAGCCAGATCGTACGGGTTGTTGCGCTCAACCTGACAGGTCTGCGGCGCTTGTGCCGGGATACCGGCATCAGAGATCAGCGGTGCCAGGTTCAGGTTCTGCTGTTTAGGTGTTTTACCGTCCAGCACTTCCAGCAGGTCAACACGGCCTACCAGTTCCTGCATGGTGCGAATGCCCAGCTCGGCCATCCACTGACGGGTCTCTTCTGCGACGAAGCGGAAGAAGTTTTTAACCATCTCCACGGTGCCACGGAAGTGTGCATCACGCAGGCCTTTATGCTGCGTAGCAACACCGGTGGCACAGTTGTTCAGGTGACAGATACGCAGGTACTTACAGCCCAGCGCAACCATCGGCATAGTACCGAAGCCGAAGCTCTCAGCACCCAGAATCGCGCCTTTTACCACATCCAGACCGGTTTTCAGACCGCCGTCTGTCTGCAGACGTACGCTGCCACGCAGCTGGTTGCCACGCAGTGACTGGTGCGCATCGGCCAGGCCCAGCTCCCACGGGGAACCGGCGTAGTGGATAGATGTCAGCGGAGACGCTGCCGTACCACCGTCATAACCGGAGATGGTAATCAGATCGGCGTAAGCTTTGGCAACACCACAGGCGATGGTGCCAACACCCGGACGGGATACCAGTTTCACCGATACCAGGCCGTCAGGGTTAACCTGTTTCAGGTCGAAGATCAGCTGCGCCAGGTCTTCAATGGAATAGATATCGTGGTGCGGTGGGGGCGAGATCAGCGTTACGCCTGGTACAGAGTAACGCAGACGGGCGATCAGCTCATTCACCTTGCCACCTGGCAGCTGACCACCTTCGCCCGGCTTGGCACCCTGGGCGACTTTGATCTGCATAACTTCAGCGTTTACCAGGTACTCTGGTGTTACCCCGAAGCGGCCGGAGGCCACCTGTTTGATCTTGGAGCGTTTCATGGTGCCGTGACGGGCCGGGTCTTCACCACCCTCACCGGAGTTGGAGCGACCGCCCAGCTCGTTCATGGCCACCGCCAGCGCTTCGTGTGCTTCCGGTGACAAGGCACCCAGCGACATCGCAGCGGAGTCAAAACGCTTGAGGATTTCAGAGGCAGGCTCGACTTCGTCCAGCTTGATCGCAGTCTGGTTTTTACTCAGGCCCAGCAGGTCGCGGATAGTGGCGACACCACGCTGGTTTACCAGATCAGCGTACTGCTGGTACGCCTTAGGGTCGCCGGTGCGAACTGCATCGTGGATAGTGCGAACCACATCCGGGTTGTAGGCGTGGTACTCACCGTCGTGCATGTACTTCAGCAAGCCCCCTTGCTGGATCGGCTTGCGCGGCACCCAGGCTTCTTTCGCCAGCAGGCCCTGCTCGTGCTGGAAGTCCTCGAAACGGGCACCTTCAATACGGCTTGGTACGCCTTTGAAACACAGGTCAACCACTTCAGATGCCAGACCCACCGCTTCAAACAGCTGCGCACCACGGTAGGACGCAATGGTGGAGATACCCATCTTGGACAGGATCTTCATCAGGCCCTTGTTGATGCCCTTACGGTAGTTCTCGTGGCTGTCCAGCGGTGCCATCTGCAACTCGCCAGCGGCACACAGATCGTTCAGTACACGGTACACCAGGTACGGGAATACTGCGGTGGCCCCGAAGCCGAACAGTACCGCGAAGTGGTGCGGGTCACGCACAGTACCGGACTCGACCACAATGTTGGTGTTGGTACGCAGACCGCTGTCGACCAGACGGTGATGTACAGCACCGGTCGCCATCGCCGCATGTACCGGCAGCTTGCCCTGTTCAATGCGTGCATCAGACAGGATGATGATCACCTTGCCATCACGGGCTGCCTGCTCAGACTGATCTGCAATCGACTCGATGGCATCTTTCAGCGAGGTCGTGGAAGGGTCATAGTTCAGGTCGATGGTGGCAACTTCGAAGCCTTCTTCGGTGTTATCACGCAGACGACGGAACTTGGACGCAGACAGTACCGGTGTGGTCAGGATGACACGGCGGGCGTGATCTGGCGTCTCTTCAAAAACGTTTTTCTCGGAGCCCAGGCAGGTCTCCAGTGACATTACAATCGCTTCACGCAGCGGGTCGATTGGCGGGTTGGTGACCTGCGCAAACTGCTGACGGAAGTAGTCATACGGAGAACGGATACGGGAGGACAGCACCGCCATCGGCTTGTCATCACCCATGGAGCCAACAGCTTCCATGCCGCTCTCACCCAGTGGACGGATGATCTGGTCACGCTCTTCGAACGTCACCTGGAACATCTTCATGTGAGTTTTCACTTCGTCCGCGCTCATTTCGCGGAACGACTGTGACTCCTCTTTCAGATTCATGGTCTGCTCCAGACGCAGGCCATTTTCCTTCAACCACTTCTTGTACGGCTGTGCTTTCTTCAGTTTGTTATCCACATCCTGAGTGTGCAGCACTTCACCGGTTTCGGTGTCAATCGCCAGAATCTGGCCTGGGCCGACACGGCCCTGAGCCACAATGTCTTGCGGCTTGTAATCAAATACACCGATTTCAGAGGCGGTACAGATCATACCGTCAGCGGTCATCACCCAGCGCGAGGGACGCAGGCCGTTACGGTCCAGCATACATACCGCGTAGCGACCGTCAGTCATTACCATACCGGCCGGGCCATCCCACGGCTCCATGTGCATGGAGTTGTACTCGTAGAAGGCACGCAGTTCAGCGTCCATGGTATCTACGTTCTGCCAGGCTGGCGGTACGATCATGCGTACCGCACGGTAGATGTCCATGCCGCCTACCAGCAGGAACTCCAGCATGTTATCCATGGAGGAGGAATCAGAGCCGGTGGTGTTTACAATCGGCTGCAACTCATCAACGTTTGGCAGCAGCTCGGTGGCAAATTTGCTGGCACGGGCCTTGGCCCAGTTGCGGTTACCTTCAATGGTGTTGATTTCACCGTTGTGTGCCAGGAAGCGGAACGGCTGGGCCAGAGGCCAGCGCGGTGCGGTGTTGGTAGAGAAACGCTGATGGTAAGTCACCACCGCTGTTTCCAGACGGCTGTCTGCCAGATCCTTGAAGAATACCGGCAGGTCTACCGGCATGGTCAGACCTTTGTAGGAAATAACCTTGTCGGAGAAACTACAGATGTAGAAATCAGGATCATCCGCCAGCGCGATTTCAGCTTTACGGCGGGCAACGAACAGGGCAATCGCAAACTCACGGGCTGTTTTGCCGTTCGCATCGATGAAGACCTGTTCCATCTGTGGCAGGGTCTCTTTCGCAATCGGACCCAGACAGCTATCGTCGGTTGGCACGACACGCCAACCCAGGGATTTCAGCCCCTGTTCTGCCAGTTGTGTATCAATGATTGTACGTGCGGCCTGGGCCAGTTCCTCATCATTCGACAGAAACACCATACCGACAGCGTACTGCTGGCCTAACTCAACACCCAGACTTTCCTGGGCTACGGCACGCATGAACCCGTCCGGCTTCTGCATCAGCAGACCACAGCCATCACCGGTTTTACCATCTGCCGCAATACCACCACGGTGAGTCATGCAGGCCAGGGCCTCAATCGCTTTTTCCAGCAGACTGTGGCTCGCCTGGCCCTGCATGTGGGCCATGAGGCCGAAGCCACAGTTGTCCTTAAATTCTCCAGGACGATACAGACCTGTAGTCATAAGCCAATCTCACTCACTTGTTCTTTATAGTCGTATTTATATCCCTTCTGGACGCCATCTTCGGGCATCTCCTCAAAAAGGGGGGAAGTAATCCTACACGACAGAACCTTCGGGGACAAATTTTATACAATATTCGGGGCATTTTTGCGCTGCCACACACCGACCGAACAGCCAGCTTTTTACGCTTTTTAATCAACAGCTTAGAAAGTTTTTGCCAGAAATGAGCAATTTTGCAGCCGCACAATCACAGCAAAATTACAGGACAGAAAAACACGGCAAAGAGCATGGGCAGGGAAGGAAAAGGCATAAAAAAGCCCACCCGACTTCAATACAGTCGGGTGGGCGGGCTAATCACGAAAGATTCTACTTTTTGCGAATATCGGCCTGTACACCGGCCACCGTACGGGCCCAGGGGCGCAGGCTACGCAATGCCGAAGGCAGGTTTCCTACGTCTGCCATGGCCGCTTCACGGCTGTCATAACGGCCATACACCACCACATGCCAAGGGCCACCTTTGTAGATGGTGGTGAAGTAATAGAAGTTTTTCCGGTCAGGCTGACGGCGAATAAATTCCAGCGCACTTTTCGCACTACGCGAACCCTGCAATTGCAGGGTAAAACCACTGGCAGGCCATGACAGCAGTTCTACTTCCCGAGGGCCAACTGCCTGAGGCGCTGGCTTTGGCGCTGGTCTCGCGACTACCGGAGCAGGTTCCGGCTTTTTAACCACGACCGGAGCGGGTTGCTGAGCCACCACAGGCGGTACAGCGACCGGAGTCGGCGCAGGCTGAGCCTGTGCTACCGGCAGCGGCTGCTGAGCAACGACACGGGCTGTCTGAGGCGGCGGTGTGGGCTGTTCTGATTTTGGTGTCAGCTCGGTTACCACCCGGTTAACCGGCAGCGGCGGCTGGTCTGACTCAATGGTCAGCGGTGCCTCTGCTACAGGCGGCAGGTTAACAGAACGGTTCTCGTAGGCAGCCAGGCGTTTTTCCAGCTCCATGCGGGCACGGCTGCGCGCCTGTTGTTCTGCAACCACATTCGGGTCAGGCTTTTCTTCAACATCAAGGTTGAGCTGCATGGATACCCGTGAGTCCGGGCCGGTGCTGACGGCCTGTGCAACCGGAGCTTCATCACGAGGCATAAACTGCCACACTGCACCCCCGGTAATCCCGGTCAATACCACACCGATAATACCCAGCTGCACACCTGATAGCGGAAATGCACGAGCACTGCCACGGGTCGCACGGGCAGCAGCTTTAGCAGCACGCTTACCCCCGGCAGCTGGCAGATCAGTGGGTAGGGCAGCAGCATCGTCAGAGGCGTTGAGCACAGGCTCTGGCCCCAGTTGCGCAGGTGAAGCCACGGCGGAGTCAGCCATCAATGCCAGCGGCGCAGCCGCCTCGGCCACCGGCTTGCGACCGCTACCAACTTTACCGGTATTGAGCAGCAACGCCGCCAGACGGTCGATTTCAGCCGGGAGGCCATGGGACTCATGTACCAGCTTCTGCTGCAACTTTTCTGGCTGCTTGGCCACACCCGGAAACTTGTTTTTCAGGTATATGGTCGCTTCAGCGGTATCCAGCGGGTCCATCAGCATACGGTGAATACGGCCCGCCTGGGAGGTTGCCAGATGGCTGTTAGACAGCAGCTGACCAAGCCCGGCAGAACCGGACAGTAATAGCTGTGGTGGGTGGCCATCACCATGATGAGCCATCATGAAATTCAGCAAAATCTCCAGTGCTGGCGCATCCAGATGCTGAGCTTCATCAATAATCAGCACCCAATGCTGACCGGCATTTTTCAGTGCCTGGCCATAACTGTACAGATACTGCAACCGGGCGCGGTCATCACCGCTCTGCTGGCTGTGATCTGGCAGCTTGCTGATCACCTGATTAAGTAGTTCACTGGTGTCGGTGGCGGTGCTGAGCGTCACTTCCGTGAGTTTCAGCGTACTGTCTGATGGCGATGGGCGAAGCTGGCGCAGCAGGGTTGTTTTACCAACCCCCAGTGGCCCTTCCAGTACCAGAGTCAGCTCTGAGTAGCGGATAAAGTGCAGCAACTTATCAACCCACTTCGCTCTGGAAGCAGGTTCAATGAATGGCCCATCCGCCGTCTCTGCGGTCAATCCCATCATGCCGTGGCCCCTTTAACTGCCCGAGCGCCCGTGAGTCAGCGTCTGCATCAGTAACTGCGAGTCAAAGTCGGCTGTTACAACCGCTTCTCCCAGTTTGCGCAGCAACACCAGCCTCAGCTGACCATCCAGTACTTTCTTATCTACCGACATCAGATTAATAAAATCATCCGCTGCCATATCCATCGGGGCGGTAACAGGCAATTTTGCTGCCCTCAGAATCCGCTCAACCCGTGCCAACTCGTCGGTACTGATCCAGCCCAGACGGCAGGAGAGGTCTGCGGCCATCATGATACCTGCGCCAACCGCTTCACCATGCAGCCAGTTACCATACCCCTGGTGCGCTTCAATGGCGTGACCAAAGGTATGGCCAAGATTCAACCAGGCACGAATACCAGCCTCTTTCTCATCTTCAGCCACTACCTGTGCTTTGATTTCACAGGAACGGTGAATCGCCTGCGCCAGCAATTCCGGATCACGGCCATTCAGGCCATCCATATGCTGTTCCAGCCAGTCCAGGAAAGCGGCATCATAGATCAGGCCGTATTTGATCACTTCCGCCAGACCAGCCGCCAGTTCCCGCTCTGGCAACGTGGCCAGTACGTCGGTATCAATAACCACCGCTCGCGGCTGATGGAAAGCACCGATCATATTCTTGCCCTGAGGGTGGTTAACGCCGGTTTTGCCCCCCACTGACGAATCAACCTGAGAGAGCAGTGTCGTTGGTACCTGGACAAAATCGACACCACGCTGATAAGCAGCAGCGGCAAAACCAGTCATATCTCCGATGACCCCACCACCCAGTGCAATCAGCGTTGTGGTGCGGTTGTGACGTTCTTCCAGCAATGCGTCAAAAATACTGTTCAGATGGTCGAGGTTCTTGAACTGCTCGCCATCAGGTAATACCACCTCATCAATCTTCCATGCCTGGTCCAGCGCGGTCCGCAGGGTATCCATATATAGCGGCGCAATCGTTTCATTACTGACAATCATTACCTGGCGACCCCGAATGTAAGGGTTCATTAACCCTTGCGCCAACAGGTCTCGGCCAATAAAGATAGGATAACTGCGCTCACCCAGCGCGACATTCAACGTTTGCATACTTGCTCTCTTCAGCACGCCAGCCAATAGCTGGCATGTTAATCCCGGAATTGCCGCCCTGCCCTGATCATCCCTTCGGTCACAGCGCGAACAGCCGATTCAAATCAGCGTTTTATCACATTATCACGGACCAGTTGACGGATAATAGTCGATACCACTGCACGGGGATGGCGGCGATCCGTCTGGATCAACAGATCACAGACCTGGCGATAAAGCGGATCACGCTCTTCCATCAACCCTTCCAGCACAGCCCGAGGGTTCTCCGTCTGCAACAGTGGCCGGTTTTTATCTTTAGCGGTGCGCTGCAACTGCTGGTCAACCGAGGTATGCAGGTAGACCACAAAACCACCCGCAGACAGTGCAGCCCGGTTAGCTTCGCGTTTAACGACACCACCTCCCGTTGCCAGCACCAGGTCTTCCTCGGTTACCAGTTCTTCTATCGTTGCCTGCTCCCGGTTACGAAAACCGGTTTCACCTTCGACATCAAAAATCCAGGGGATGTTCGCCCCCGCCCGCTCTTCGATCTCACGATCAGAATCCACAAAGCGCAGCTGCAATTCCTGCGCCAGAAGACGGCCTATGGTGCTCTTACCCGCACCCATAGGCCCGACCAGAATAATATTCAAAATACGGCCAGCCCGGTCAGTTAATACCTTGATGAGCTGCCCTCCAGCACTGGAGTGATAAACACCAGCAGCTCCATATCCTGGCCGCTATTCTCGGTGTTGCGTGGCAGCTTGCCAAGTGTCGATTTTCTGGCAGGTACAATTGCGGCCTCATTTCGTACCTGTTCAAGGAAACCGGTCAGCACCAGTGAGTCGCCATCCGGCACCACTACAGAGGAAATTGCTTCGTTATTGGCAATTGACATATCAATGCTGCGATCAGCCTGGGTCAGAATGTCACGATTAATATCAATATCCATCAGAATACGGCCACCCTGTTGAATGCGGGTCATCGCATCCAGTGACAGCACCACATCCTGATAGTGATCAGTACGACGGCCAATCAGCGGTGTCAGCTCACGCGCCCGCTCCAGACTGACCTCATCACCACTGTTAAGGCGTTTGACAGTGCGGGACAGAATACGCACCTGGCCCTGAGCCTGCAGGCGGTTCAGGTAAGGCCCAAGCGGGCTGGTACCCTGACGAAAGCCTATATCCAGCCCTTTACTATGCGGTACTTCATCGCTCCAGCGTACCCCCAGATCACGGGCAATCTTGCGCGGTGCCGCCACCAGATGTGTTTCCAGCAACAGGCTGCGGTAGATGATGACGTCCAGTTTGCCAAGCACATCACGAATACGTGCGCGTGCTTCATCAGTATCATTAACCACCAGCATACCGGTCGTATCATCGGCTTCCATATTACCCTGTGGTGACAGTAATTCAGCGTCTATCAGCTGAGCGCGCAGATCAGAAGCTCGATGATGGCGAACCGGCATCATTTCGGTGCGGGTGCTGATTACTGGTTTTTTCGCTTTTTTCTCATCACCAATCGCGCCCATCTGGCCATCAGCCAGCTGCATACGGCCATCAACGACTGGTGTTGCTGCCGCACTATCGGCGGCAATCATGCCTTCAATATCAGCCCTGGACAGTATCAACGATACAGCACCGAGCTGACGTTCAGACAGTTGCTGGTCATGCATCACCAGGTTCAGCGCCTGACGCCAGGGTACGTTGAGCAGCCTCAAGCTGATCTGACCCTCTACCGTATCGCTGACCACCAGGTTCTGACCCGCAGTTTCTGCAATCATCTGCAATACCGCCCGTACGCTGACCTGCTGCAGATTGACCGTCATAGGACGCCCGGAAAAGCGGGCCTGGGTCAGCTCTGGCTGTGGCAGGAATTCAAAAATCAGATTGCGCCCCAGCTGCCAGCCGCTGAAATGATACGGCTCAGCGCCAGGTTTAAGCAGCACTGCTGTATTACCATCACTGCTGAAGGCGTCCATAAACAGCAACGGTGTTCCAAACTTTTGCACATTCAGGCGCTGCTGCAATTTTTCTGACAGTTGCGCGCCCAGCAGATTGACCAGTACGTTGTTACCTTCTTCCAGAATATCAACGCCCGCACGATCATCCGATAACGTCAGGAAAACCCGCCCCATCACGCCATCCTGCTCAAACTCCATACCCTGTAACCGTGTCGCCGCTGCCAGTGGCGTTTCTCCGGCTACATGGCGCAGTGGTAGTCGCCCAGCGACCGGCATACTGGCCAGCTGTGGTGACATTTCAAGAAACAGGCTGTTGCCTGACCCGGACAGTCGCCATGGCATCACATCTGAAGTATTGATGGTTGCCCGCAGTCGCCCATACCCCTGACCCAGTTCAACACCCTGCAACGGCCCAGCCCGCACCGGAAAAACTTTCTGCGCGGTATCGTTCTCTACCCCCCAGAAGTCCAGTACCAACCGGGCCGGGTCTTCCACCTGGAAACTCTGTGGCAGCGGCGGAGGCAAGGTAAAGTCAAACCGAACCTGTATACGGTTATTCGACAACACCAGCGGCTGTATTTTTACCAGCCGGGCCACTTCGGCCTGCGCTGCGTTAATCCCGGATAACAGGCCTGTGCACAACAACAGCAGCGCAAAAGACAGTGTTAGAAATCGGGGGGATAAATCGCGAATCATGAGAAGCCCTTCTGCTAAAAAACGGGACGCCATCCAAAATCCGCTATTTTCGCACGGATTACTGGCAACCGGTCCGGTCTGTCGGTCAATATTCGGCTCACAGACGCCAAAAAACCAGCCCTGTTACGACTAAAAAACAGCACAACCTGTTACAGAATGTTATCTGTGCCCATCCCATAATCCTGCCCTGACAGACAGGCAGACGCTGTTACGAACAGACTTCAACTGCATAAAACGCAGCAAAACAGACTGAAAGTCGATAATCTTGGCTATCTGCATCGCTGCATCCACCCTCATACTTGGGAGGCTGCAGCCAGCACCGTATAATAACTGTTCGCCATCTGTTCGATAACTTTTGTTCGATAACTGCAGGATCGCATGCGTTTTCTCACCTATCTGTTCAAGCTGTTCCTGAAACTGGGACTGCTCGGCGCACTGGCTGGTGCTGCCGCTCTGACTGCTGGCTGGTTCTATTTTTCGCCACAACTACCCGATGTGCAGACCCTGCGGGAGGTCAAATTTCAGACTCCGTTACGGGTTTACTCTACCGATGCAAAACTGATTGCAGAGTTCGGTGAAAAGCGCCGGACACCGGTACGCTATGACGAAATTCCGCAGCAGTACCGGCAAGCATTACTGGCCGCCGAGGACAGCCGTTTTTATGAGCACTTTGGTATTGATATCAAAGGCCTCGCCCGTGCGGCTGTACAACTGGCCAGCACCGGTCGTATTCAGAGTGGTGGTTCCACCATCACCATGCAGGTGGCAAAAAACTTCTTCCTGACCCGTGAGCGTACATTCAAACGTAAATTCATGGAGATCCTGCTGGCACTGCGTATCGAACAGGAGCTGAGCAAGGAAGAGATCATGGAGCTGTACGTCAACAAGATCTACCTTGGACACCGCTCCTACGGTATTCAGGCAGCAGCGAATGTCTACTACGGCAAACCGATTGCCGAGCTGGGACTGGCACAGTTGGCAATGATTGCCGGCCTGCCGAAAGCACCGTCCGCCTATAACCCGATCACCAACCCGAGCCGGGCACTGAAGCGCCGTAACTGGATTCTGCAACGTATGCATCAGCTGGCTTACATTGATGATCAGGCCTATGAAACGGCAATGCAAACGCCAGTAACCGCGCGCTACCACGGTGCAGATATAGAGCTGCAGGCCCCCTATGTCGCAGAGATGGTGCGCAAAGAGCTATTCAAGGTATACGGAGAAGATCTCTACACCGAGGGCTACCGGGTATACACCACCTTGCAAAGCGACCTGCAACAGGCAGCAGTCAGCGCATTACAGGGCGGGTTGCTCAACTACAGCCAGCGTCATGGCTATCGCGGGCCAGAAAAACAGCTGGAACTGGCAGCACTGGGTGAAGAGACCGCTTTTCAGCAGTTACGTAAAGTCATCAGTTACGGTGATATAGAACCGGCACTGGTGCTGAAAACCGAAGAAAAACAGGCTGAACTGTTACGCAAGAACGGTGAACGGATCACACTGGACTGGGATGGCATGAGCTGGGCCCGCCCCTACAAGGGCGTGAACTGGATGGGCAAAACACCGAAGACTGCTGCTGATATATTCAAAGCAGGTGATATTGTCCGTATTCGCCCACGCATCGACGAAACAGCACAGAAGCCTCCGGCAGAAGGGGAAGACGCAGCTCAGGCCACAGCACCCGAACAGAAATGGCAGCTCACCCAGTTGCCAAAAGTACAGGGCTCATTTATTGCCATGAACCCGCAAAACGGTGCCATTCTGGCATTACAGGGCGGTTTTAATTTCCACCACAATAAATTTAACCGTGCCGTACAGGCTAACCGTCAGCTGGGCTCTAATGTCAAACCGTTCATCTATACCGCCGCGCTGACCAAAGGCTATACCCCGGCTACCCTGATTAACGACGCACCGGTGGTATTCCATGACAAAAATCTGGAATCCAGCTGGCGGCCACAGAACTACAGTAAAAAGTTCTACGGCCCGACCCGTCTGCGTGAAGCGCTGTATCGTTCACGTAATCTGGTTTCTATCCGCCTGTTGCAGAGCATCGGCATTCAGACCGGGGTCGATATTCTGACCCAGTTCGGCTTTGACCCACAGAAACTACCAAATAACCTGTCACTGTCTCTGGGCACCGCAGATGTCACCCCGCTGGAGGTGGTTACCGGTTATGCAACCTTTGCCAATGGTGGCTTCCGGGTGAAACCGAACTTTATCAGTCGAATTGATGACGCCTACGGCAACACGATCAGTCTGATTCGACCCGATACCGTCTGTGAAGACTGCACCTTTGTACCGGAAGATGCCGACCCGGCCACACTGGCTTCAGTACCAGCGGGCGCTCAGGTGACTGCGATTCCGGTTGCTGAACGTATTCTCGATAAGCAGGTCAGTTATCTGATCTACAACATCATGCAGGACGTGATCAAAAACGGTACAGGCCGTCGCGCCAAAGCCCTGAACCGGGGCGACCTGGCGGGCAAAACGGGCACTACCAACGATCAGAAAGATGCCTGGTTCTCCGGCTTTAACCGCGACATGGTTGCCACCGCCTGGGTTGGTTTTGATCAGCCCAAAACCCTGGGTAAGCGGGAATTTGGCAGTACCGCAGCATTGCCAATCTGGATCGACTTCATGAAAGTGGCACTGAACGAGCAACCGGAAAACGGCCCGACACCGCCAGACGGCATTGTCAGCGTACGAATCGACCCGAAAAGTGGCCAGCTGGCCTATGCCGGGCAACAGGATGCGATGTTTGAGGTATTCCGCAAGGAAAACACACCGAAAAATCGTGCCGTACCACCCGCCGCACCAGGCAGCAAGGGCAATACCACTGAAGATATTTTCTGAGCTGCCTGCATGACACACAAATAACAACGCCGGGCACTGCCCGGCGTTGTTGTTCACAGGGAGTTACATCACACACAATAGCCTTATCGACGTCAGGCGGCCCTGTATACCCGCATCTCAGCTTTTATCTCAACCGGTTCAACCAGCTGCTCCTTCTGTTCAACCTTTTCTGTTCAACCTTTATAGTCGTCCTTGTTCAAGCCGTGTTTTTTCATCTTATCGTATAGCGTTTTTCGCGGCAGCCCCAAGCTTTGCAGGGTATCAGTGATAGAACCACCATGACGACCCAGCTCAGTATGAATCAGCAATTTTTCAAAACGCGCCACCTGTTCAGGCAGACTCATCCAGTCTTCGCCGCTATCTGTAATGGGACGGTTATCAAAACCAAATGTGCAAGCTTCACCGAGCAACACATAACGCTCCGCCAGATTACGCAACTCACGTACATTCCCCGGCCAGTCATGACTGATCAGGCTATGCAGACGTTCAGCAGACAGCGGCGGTACATCTTCACGGCCATATTGCGCCAGAGCGATCAGCGCAAAGTGCTGGAACAGCAACGGAATATCATCACGCCGCTCCCTTAGCGGTGGAATATCCACCTGCACCACATTCAACCGGTAATAAAGATCTTCACGAAATTCACCCGCCAGCGCCCGCTCGCGCAGATCTGCTTTCGATGCTGCCACCACTCTGATGTCGATTGGAATCAGCTCATTGGAACCCAGGCGTTCAATGACCCGTTCCTCCAGTACCCGCAACAGTTTGACCTGCAACGACATCGGCATGGATTCAATTTCGTCCAGAAACAGGGTGCCACCATTCGCGTGTTCAAATTTACCGATACGACGGCTTTTTGCATCGGTAAACGCACCCTTTTCATGCCCGAACAGCTCCGACTCAATCAGATTTTCCGGCACTGCCCCGCAATTGATGGCAACAAAATTATGCTCGCGACGGCGACTGTGCTCGTGAATATAACGGGCCAGCAGGTCCTTGCCGGAGCCGGTTTCTCCCATCAGCAGAATATCGGCAGGGGCATCAGCAACGGACTGAATCAGCCGCCGCATCTGCTGAATCACGGGAGTATTACCGATCACCCTGGGGCCCGGAGCGCTCTGCGCGGCCAGCTCTGTACGCAGATTACGGTTTTCAATGGTCAGCGCCCGCTTTTCCACCGCCCGGCGCACCACATCCTGCAACAGATCAGACGCAAAAGGTTTCTCAATAAAATCCCATGCACCATCACGCATCGCTCGCACGGCCATGGATATATCACCATGGCCGGTAATCAGAATAACGGGCAGATCCGGGTCAATCATCTGCACCCGTTTCATCAATTCAAGGCCATCCATACCCGGCAGGTTTATGTCGGTTACCAGCACACCGGGCCAGTTATCACCAATCTGATTCAAAACCGGCTCGGCACGCTCAAAGGTAGTGACCTCATAACCGGCCAGTTCCAGCGTCTGTCCAGCGGCCAGCCGGATATGGGGTTCGTCATCAACCAGAATCAGGGGGATCGGGTCTGCGCTCTGCATGGTGGAGTTCCTGTTGTATAGCAAGGTGGGTTGTGGGTATTGTGGCTGACTGACCTCTCACGGGCCTTTTCAGCCATGTATCATATTCCGAAAGCACTGTCGTTACGCATCGCCAGCCTGTGCATCCAGCCCGACCGGCTCACAGCGTGGCAGGGTCAGGGTAAACACCGCGCCGCCTTGCGGGTGATTGCTCGCACTCAGACGACCGTTCAGGCTTTCGATTATACGGTATGAAATGGACAGTCCGAGCCCAAGCCCCTGGCCTGCGCTTTTGGTGGTAAAAAACGGTTCAAAGATACGCGACAGGTCAGCTTCGGCAATGCCTGGCCCATGGTCACGTATACGGATGGCCAGTTGAGCGCCCTGTTCTTCAACGCTGATCTGCAACTGCACCGTTTGCGCTGCCAGCGGCGCATGCGTCTCCATCGCCTGCAATGCGTTACGAATCAGATTGACCATCACCTGCTCCAGTCGCAGCATGTCACCCAGCACGTAGTACTGTTCCAGCCGCTGCGGCCATTCAATTTCAATCCTGCGACGATGCAGTTGGCCATACAGAATTGACATCGCGCCATCACGCAAAGCGCGCAGATTGACCGGTTCCGGTTTCCCACTGCTGTTGCGGGAAAATTCCTTGAGTGGATGAATAATCCGCGCCATCCGTTCGGTCAGCCCACTGATTTCTGTCAGGTTGGTTTCAACCGTCTCCAGCCTGCCCATTTTCAGGAATGCACAGGCATTATCAGCATAGGCGCGTATCGCCGTCAGTGGCTGGTTAAGCTCGTGGTTAATGCCCGCTGCCAGCTGCCCCAGTACCGCCAGCTTGGCGGTCTGAATCAGTTCATTGCGGGTGGCATCATGCTGTTCAATTTCGGTGCGCAGACGGGCATTGGTTTCCGTCAGATCAACCGTGCGGGCCTGCACCCGGCTTTCCAGCTCATCATGCGCCTGACGTAGCTGACGCTCAGACTCTTTACGCTCGGTTATGTCATGTACCGTGGCAATAAAACGCAACTGACGGCCCACCTTCATCTGGCCGATCACCAGTTCCAGCGGGAACTGACTGTCATTCTGGCGCACACCCGTTGCTTCAAGTGCCAGCTCTGCCGCCCGCTGTTGATCGTCTGCGGTAATATGTGCCCAGCACAGCGGCCGATCCGGCTGGCTGAGCAGAGTACTGAAATAATCCCCGCGTACCTGTTCGCTCTGATAACCAAACAGCTTTTCTGCGGTCGGATTGAATGAATCAATACGCCCCTGCCGGTCCAGCGTAATCAGCCCGGCACGGGTATTGTCGATAATAGCCCGGATGCGGCTCTCGTTTTCCTCCAGCGCACGGGTGCGCTGCTGCTTGAAGCGTACCCGCTCCAGTGCTGCTCGCCGCCGGGTCAGCAGGAATAACACCAGTAATGCCAGTGCGACGTAAATAAAGGCCACCAGCACTACCGCTTCCCAGACGTTCTGTTTGATCAGCCGGGTCTGCGCCAGCGCAACCACCCGCAGGCCATAGCCTTCAAGCGGTGCACTCTGTTGCAGGTATTCAACCGGGCCCGCCTTTTTATCATGTTCACGCCGCTGATGATCAATCAGCGTAATCAGTGTACTGCCATCCAGTCGCCGCTTACGTTCCATCACTTCCAGCGCCTGCAACGGATGACGGCCATAACGCTGACTGCTGGCGATGCGTGCAAGCTCGGACTGAGGGCGTGGGCTGAGCAGACTGAATTTCCAGTCACGACGGGTAGAGATAAAAACAACGTCATCATCATCCACCACCAGAATATCCAGCAGCGAGTCATTCCAGTCGTCTTCAATGTCATTCAGGTCAATCTTGACCACCACCACCCCCAGAATCTGGCCATAACGCTGCACCGGGTAGGAAAAGTAGTAACCACGCTTACCTGATGTCAGGCCAACCGCCGAGTACGCCCCTGGCCGCCCGGCAATCGCATCCTGAAAATAGGGACGAAACGCAAAATTGCGCCCCATGAAGCTACGTGGAGTGTATTCGTTACTGGCAGCGATAGTGGTACCCGACGTGTCCATCAGATATACATCTGACGTACCCAGAATATTATTCACCTGTTGCAGATACAGGCTGGCCCGACGACGGCGATCGCTGTCATCAGTCTGTTGCAAAAGCTGTATAAGCTCCCAGTGCGTCGCCAGCAATTCCGGCATATTGCGGTAGCGCTCCAGTTTCTGACTCAGGCTCAGACGGTAGCGATTAAGGTCGGTGAGCGAGCGCTGTTGCAACTCTTCCAGCCCGTGTTTACGGCTGATAGCAGCGGTCTGCCCCAGAATCAGCAATAGCACCAGTGCCAGCATAAACAGACTGACCAGACGAATTCGGGGGGACAGTTTCACAGCTCAGACTCCAGTAACAGAGGTATACAAAGATACGGCAATCGGTGATACACCGCGGCACAGACCACTCAGTCCGGCTATTATGCGTACTCTTACCTGTTCTGCGCAAAATATGTACTCTGCAAAGCCCTGACACCCGATAAAGCCTGTCTGTGCGGCGCAACGCTCTATGTTCACGGTGCAAAGTCTCTGAAACCGCTATCAGGTAGCAATCTGACAAACGGCTACCTGCCGCGCTTACAGGATTGACCTGGAGATCACTTGAAATAACCGGCTGGCGGCCATACCCTGGTATAAGCCTGACAGAGCCGACACACCTTACGGTGTTGTGGCGCCAGGCACCCGCCCTCCCATATGCACACAGCGAGATGCAATAATGCTCAAACGCACCAAAATCGTGGCCACACTGGGCCCCTCCACTGACAAAGATGATGTTCTGGAACAGCTGCTGCGCAGTGGCGTTAACACCGTCCGTCTCAACTTCTCCCATGGCAGCGCCGATGATCACCGTCAACGCGCCGCAGCGGTCCGTGCAACCGCCCGTAAGCTGGGTATTTCAGTCGCGGTACTGGGCGACCTTCAAGGTCCGAAAATCCGTATCGCCCGCTTCAAAGAAGGCCCGGTCATGCTGAGTATCGGTGATCACTTTACCCTGGATTCAGAGCTGGACAGCACCGCTGGCAACCAGCAACAAGTGGGGCTGGACTACAAGAACCTGCCACAGGACAGCGCGCCGGGTGATCTGCTGCTGCTGGATGACGGCCGGGTGCAGTTGCAGGTGCTCAGCGTTGAAGGCAGCAAAGTACACACAGAAGTCGTTATCGGCGGCCCACTGTCCAATAACAAGGGTATCAATAAACAGGGGGGCGGCCTGTCAGCAGCAGCACTGACCAACAAAGACCGCCGCGATATAAAAACCGCCGCTGAGCTGGATATGGATTATGTCGCGGTATCTTTCCCACGCACCGCAGACGATCTGCTGGAAGCACGCCGTCTGCTGGATGAAGCTGGTAGCCGGGCCGAGATTATCGCCAAGGTCGAGCGCGCTGAAACTGTCACCAGCGCAGAAGCACTGGACGAAATCCTGCTGGCCTGCGACGGTGCCATGGTGGCCCGTGGTGATCTGGGCGTAGAAATTGGTGATGCCGAGCTGATTGGCGTACAGAAACATATTATCCAGCGCGCCCGTGAACTGAACCGGGTAGTGATCACCGCCACTCAGATGATGGAGAGCATGATCCAGAACCCGATGCCGACCCGTGCCGAAGTGTTCGATGTTGCCAACGCTATCCTGGATGGTTCTGATGCCGTGATGCTGTCTGCTGAAACGGCTGCGGGTGAGCACCCGGTAGAGGTGGTTCAGGCGATGACCCGTATCTGCCAGGGCGCAGAGAAACACCTGCTGTCACGCCCGGTCTCCACCGGTATCACCCAGACCTGTGAACGCTTTGACGAAGCCATTGCCCGTTCTGCCATGTATACCGCCAACCAGCTGACCGGCGTAAAAGCGATTATCTGCCTGACCGAGTCCGGCTCTACACCGTTGTGGATGTCACGTATTCGCTCTGGCCTGCCGATTTTTGCCCTGACCCGCCACGAACGCACCCTGCGCCGTGTCGCACTGTACCGTGGTGTAGAGCCGATGTTTTTCGACTCGACCGCTGTAGCAGAGAGCAAACTGAACCATGAAATTCTGGAAGGACTGAAAGCAAAAGGCCAGCTGGAAGCTGGTGATCTGGTGCTGCTGACCCGTGGTGCTGCACTGGGTAATGACGGTGGCACCAACTCCATGCAGGTATTGATGGTGCACTGATTCAGCGTCCTGCCCTGTCGGGTTTCCATGCAAAGCATGGAAACCCGATGCTGATCGGCAATGTTATTTATTCAGATCAACCACCACACGGCCCTGTACCTGGCCCTGCATGATCTTCGCGGCCTGTTCCTGCACTTCATCCAGACCCACCACCTGCATCAGCTCTTCCAGTTTCTGCATGGGCAGATCCTGGGCCAGACGCTGCCAGGCTTCGCTACGACGTGCTACCGGACACATCACGGAATCCACTCCCTGAAGACGCACATTACGCAGGATAAATGGCATCACCGAGGTTGGCAGACGGAAATCACCGGCCAGGCCACACGCCGCCACAGTGCCACTGTAATCGGTTTCTGCCAGTACCCGTGCCAGCATCTCACCACCTACGGTATCTACCGCACCGGCCCAGCGCTGTTTTTCCAGTGGACGAGGCTTGGCGGCCATCTCTTCACGGCTGAGAATTTCGCTGGCACCCAGCTCACGCAGGTACTCATGGGTTGATTCACGGCCCGTCACGGCTGCAACCTGATACCCCAGTTTTGCCAGAATCGCCACCGCCACCGAGCCTACGCCACCGGCTGCACCCGTCACCACTACCGTACCTGATTCAGGTGTAATACCGCCCTCTTCCAGCGCCATTACACACAGCATCGCTGTCAGACCCGCTGTACCAATCGCCATCGACTGCTGTGTGCTCAACCCATCTGGCAACGGCACCAGCCAGTCCGCCTTCAGCTTCTGTTGCTGGCTGTAACCACCCCAGTATTTTTCACCCACGCTCCAGCCGGTCAGCACCACGCGCTCACCTGCTTTGTAGGCCTCACTGGCAGATTCAATCACCGTACCGGCCAGATCAATCCCTGGTACCATCGGCCACTGTAAAACGATCTTGCCGGTGCCAGTTACTGCCATACCATCCTTGTAGTTGAGGCTGGAATACTCGACCGCAACCCGCACCTCTTCGTCAGGCAGGTCAGCAACGGTCAGGGTTTCCAGACTGGCCAGCGTTTTCTTATCTTCATCCTGACGCAATACCAGGGCTCTGAAGCTGTCGTTTGCAGTTGTCATGGTGCTCTCCTGTCTTTGCCCGATTGCAGGGCTGAATTGGGTAACAGGCGTCACTGAGCCTGTGTTGCCTTGTACATTAATCGCTCAATCTTCTATTTGTCAAACAAATAGAAAAAATACCTTTAATCACTCTGTGGTACACTGAACAGCCACACAAGCCAGCGGACCGATTTCTATGGCCATTCAGTACAACCAGGTTGTCACCCAGAGTCTGGCAAAGCAGATTGCCGAACAGATCCGCAGCGCCATCCTTAATGGTGATTTGCAAATTGATGAACGCCTGCCCACCGAGTCAGAACTGGCCAGCCGTTTTAACGTCTCCCGTCCAACCATTCGTGAAGCCCTCAAACGACTGGCAGCACAACATCTGATCCGCTCACGCCGTGGCCCGGCAGGCGGCACTTTCGTTAACCGCCCCAGCCGCGAAGAGATGAGCGACAGCCTCACTGGCACCGCTACAATGATGGTCAGTATGGGTGAGTTTGATCTGCATGCGATCAGCGAAGCACGACGAGAGATGGAGCGGCTGTGTCTGAAACTGGCGGTCGAACGGCGCACTGATGCCCAGCTGGCAGAAATGGCGGCCGCACTGCACCAGCAGCAGCAACCCATCAGCGATGAAGATTTCTGTGCAGCCGATGTACGCTTTCACCGCGCCCTGGTCGACGCCACCAGCAACCCGGTGTTGCAATTCAATATGTACACCGTGATTGAAGCGCTACAACCGCTGACTAATATGGTTGCTAATCGTTTCCGGGAACGGCAATTCATTATTGAACACCACCAGGCACTGTATGACGCCATCGCTGCCCAGCAGCTGGACAGCGCCGAACAGGCACTGGACGCGCTGATTAATCATCTGACCAACGAATATGAACAGGCACTGAGCTGGAAGCAGGTACAACAGACGTTGCAATCCGGCCCTCAGACAGGTTGATTACGGCTACCGCAACTGCAGCACTGTGCTACCATGCAGCGCAGATTCAACGCTGCAAGGTAGCCCTTTTTCATGTCTACAGAACGCCCTGAACTGCCATCTATCGACCACCAGATTGCCCGCGAACTGCAAGTTCGTCCACAACAGGTCAGCGCTGCCATCGGCCTGCTGGATGAAGGTGCCACCGTGCCCTTTATCGCCCGTTACCGCAAAGAGGTCACCGGGGCGCTGGACGATACTCAGCTACGTAATCTGCATGAACGACTGGGCTATCTGCGCGATCTGAACAGCCGTCGCGACACCGTGCTGGCCAGCATCCGCGAACAGGGTAAACTGACCACTACACTGGAAGCACAGATTCTGGCGGCAGACAGCAAAGGCAGACTGGAAGATCTTTACCTGCCCTTTCGCCCCAAACGCCGCACCAAAGCTCAGAAGGCCTGCGAAGCCGGGCTTGAGCCACTGGCAGATCAGCTACAACAGCAACCGGGCAGCACACCACACAACCTGGCGCAGCCTTTTGTGCAGGGAGATATACACAGTGTCGAGGATGCGCTGGAAGGTGCGCGCCAGATTCTGATTGAGCGCTTTGCCGAAGATGCTGATCTGCTGGGTAACCTGCGTCAGTGGCTGCAAGGACAGGGTGAGCTGCAGGTACGCGCCGCCCGTGGCAAAGCGGACGAAAACAGTAAGTTCCGCGACTACTTCGATTACAACGAGCCACTGCGCAAAATACCTTCACACCGGGCGCTGGCGATTCTGCGCGGTGAGCAGGAAGGCGTACTGAAGCACAGCCTGCAGCCCCCTGAAGGCGCAGAAAATGAAGGTGCCGAACGTATCAGCCACCATCACAGACTGCAGGGCCGCTGGTTACTGGATTGCGCGGCCCAGTGCTGGAAACAGAAACTGCATCCGCAACTGAGCAGCGATCTGCTCAAACAGCTACGCAGCCAGGCAGAAGAAGAAGCCATTCGCGTATTTGCCCGTAACCTGAAAGATCTGCTGCTGGCCGCCCCTGCGGGCCCACGTACCACGCTGGCACTGGACCCGGGCCTGCGCACCGGCTGTAAAGTCGCTGTGGTTGATGCCACCGGCAAACTGCTGGCGACCGATACAATTTATCCCCACGCCCCACAAAAACAGTGGGATCGGGCGCTGGTAACACTGGACAAGCTGGTACGCAGTCACCAGGTTGAGCTGATCAGCGTGGGCAATGGCACCGCTTCACGTGAAACCGAACAGCTGGCTCGCGAGCTGGCCAGCCAGCACAACGGCCTGACGGTGGTGATGGTCAGTGAAGCCGGGGCATCGGTGTATTCTGCATCAGAAAATGCTGCCAAAGAGTTCCCGCAACTGGATGTCAGCCTGCGTGGTGCCGTATCCATCGGTCGCCGCCTGCAGGACCCACTGGCCGAGCTGGTAAAAATTGAACCCAAAGCAATTGGTGTCGGCCAGTATCAGCATGATGTTGACCAGAATCATCTGGCCCATAGCCTGGACGCCGTGGTCGAAGACTGTGTAAACCATGTCGGGGTTGATGTGAACACTGCCTCGGTTGAACTGCTGACCCAGGTGGCAGGCCTGAACCGAACAACCGCCGGTAATATCGTCGCTCACAGGGACGATAATGGCCCATTCCATAACCGCAAACAGCTGCTTAAAGTGGCACGGCTGGGCCCGAAAGCATTTGAACAGTGCGCCGGGTTCCTGCGTATCCGCAGCGGTGACAACCCGCTGGATAACTCCGCTGTTCACCCGGAGTCCTATCCGCTGGTTAACCAGATTGCTGCACAGCAAGATTGCACCCTGGATGCGCTGATTGGCAACAGCACCGAGCTGAAACAGGTTAACGAGCAGGCATTGCGGGAACAGTTTGGCGAATATACGGTCACAGACGTGCTGCGCGAACTGGAAAAACCGGGACGTGACCCACGCCCAGAGTTTCGCACTGCACAGTTTGCCGAGGGGGTAGAAACGCTGAAAGACCTGCAACCAGGCATGAAACTGGAAGGCGTGATCACCAACGTCACCAATTTTGGCGCTTTTGTCGACATCGGCGTACACCAGGATGGGCTGGTACATATTTCCCAGCTGGCTGACCGTTTTATCAGTGACCCCCACGAACTGGTCAAAGCAGGAGATATTGTTCAGGTACAGGTGATGGAGGTCGATCAGGCCCGCAAACGGGTCAGCCTGACCATGAAGCGGCAACGCAGCAACACAGAACACACCACCAACAAACCAGATGCTCACCCGCCCCGTAAACAGAGCCACGGCAAGGCAACGGCTGGCAAAAAAGCAACTGATAACGGTGCAGGAAAAGCAACATCCAGCAAAGCCCCCGGTAACAGCGCTATGGCCGATAAGCTGCGGGCACTGGGACTGGGCCGCTGAACTGCATCTATACTGCGCTCAGCACAGCGGCGTTGTACGCCACCGCTGAGCGTCAAAAATGAGCGGCAGTGTTGCCGTTCTGGAACCAGTATTTTGAAAGCGGCTGTTCTATAATCAGCCGCTTCCTCATCCGCCAGAGAAGGACACCGAATTTTGTCTGCGGTACTTAACGATACAGTCACCTGGCTGCAACAGAGCGGCCACGGCGACCTGCTGAAAGGGATCCTGCACGGGATCGAAAAAGAAGGGCTGCGTGTTGATGCCAATGGCCAGCTGGCGCAGACAGATCACCCTGCCGCGCTGGGCTCTACCCTGACCCACGGCAGCATCACCACCGACTACTCGGAAGCGCTGCTGGAGTTCATCACACCGACATTCGAGCGCAGTGAAGATGCACTGGGCTTTCTGGCAGATCTGCACCGCTTCACCTTCAGCCAGCTGGGCGAGGAAGAACTGTGGTGCGCCAGCATGCCCTGCTACCTGCCAGATGAAGATGTCATTCCAATTGCCCGCTACGGCAGCTCCAACATCGGCCAGATGAAATACATCTACCGGGTTGGGCTGGAACACCGTTACGGCAAGGCAATGCAGGCCATCGCAGGCATCCATTACAACTTTTCGGTACCGGAAAGCCTGTGGTCACCCTATCAGCAGTACTGTGGCGATACCGGTAGCCTGCAAGATTTTCGCAGCGCCAGTTATTTCAAGCTGATTCGCAACTTCCGCCGCGATTCCTGGTTACTGCTATACCTGTTTGGCGCCTCTCCTGCACTATCACGCTCTTTCCTGCAGGATAAAGACCACCAGCTGCAGACCCTGGACGATGAGACCCTCTATCTGCCCTACGCAACATCACTGCGTATGAGCGATCTGGGTTACTCCAACAAAGCGCAGGCCTCACTTAATATCTGTTTCAACCAGCTGGACACCTACGCCGCAACCTTACAGGAAGCCATTCAGACCCCCTACGCAGATTACCAGAAGCTGGGCGTCAAAGTGGATGATCAGTACCGTCAGCTCAATGACAATGTACTGCAGATCGAAAACGAGTATTACAGTGATATTCGCCCCAAGCGGGTAACCGAGTCGGGCGAAAAACCGGTGCAGGCACTGCAAGCACGTGGTGTGCAGTATATTGAAGTGCGCAACACTGACATCAACCCATTCCTGCCACTGGGCATTGACCAGCAGCAGGCCGATTTTATGGATCTGTTCCTGCTCAGTTGCCTGCTGCGTTCTGATATTGAGCTGACCGATGAAGAATGTCAGCTGATCATGGAGAACCACGACAAAGTGGTCACCCGTGGCCGCGAACCCGGCCTGACTCTGCACAACCTGCAAGGTGAATATCTGCTGACTGACTGGGCTGAACATATTCTGCAGCGCTGTGATGCCATAGCGCAGTTGCTGGATCAAGGTGATAAGAATGGTCGCTACGCAACTGCTATCGCCGCTCAGCGTGACCGTATTGCTGACCCACAGCTGACACCATCCGCCCGGATTCTGGCCACCCTGCAGCAGGAAAACCTCAGCTATGATGCACTGATATTGCGCGAAAGCCGCCGCCACCGTGAAACTCTGCTGGCAACACCACTGACAGCAGAAACAGCTGCATCTCTGCATGAACAAGCAAAAGTATCACTGGCACAGCAGCGTGAAATTGAAGCGGCCGATACGGTCGACTTCGATGCCTTCCTGGCAGACTACATGGCCCAGCAGTGATATAGCGCAGTAACCCTGTAGCGCAGAAAAAGCAGGCCTGCCACTCTGCTCATCAGGCTCTGCTATCGACCCGAATCTTTTATGGTTCGGGTTTTTTATACCTGCGGTTCAGCCAGACATAGCACTGATGAGCAGAGCACTGATGAGCAGAGCACTGGTGTAAAACCGACTGATGTACGCAAAGCGAAATAATCTGACCGAGTCATTGGCGGATGGCGATATGGACAAAAGCGACAGAGATGAACAGAGCAGAGGACTAACACGCGGGAGAGAAAGGAGAAAGGAGAAAGGAGAAAGGAAATTAACGCTGATCGTTAGCAGGCTCCTGATTATACAGCCTGGCTTTATTTTTATTATTCCTGCGGTATAACCCACAGTCTGTTAACGATCAGCGTCCAGACCTCATTATTGTTATTTTTCGAGGCACATCGTCTGCCTACCCTTCACCTGTTGTTATTTTTATTGATAGCGTCAGGGGCGACGTCTTCTTCGTTGTTGTGCTTTTATATTAAGCAAGCTTTATGCCAAAAGCAACAACTTATTCATTTATAAGGTTTTCAATCTTTGTTACCTACCAGAAGGCTCAATTTGTTACCGGAAAAACCCACCAAATGGGCAATAAGGTAACACAACGGTAACAGTTAACCGTCAGGGCGCTCAGCGCCCTTCTGGTGAATCAAGGTATTCATTTTCGTCCTGCAAGGAAAGATGCAAACCTCCCGAAGCAGTAACCGCTGCCTCAGCATCATCAGCAACATCGCCTTCCAGTTTTATCATCAAGCGCAGGTCGTTAGCAGAGTCCGCATGTTTAAGCGCAACCTCATAGTCAATTTCACCCTGCTGGTAAAGGTCAAACAGTGCCTGATCAAAGGTTTTCATCCCCGCATTCGCAGACTTCTTCATTACTGCCTTGATCTCATGAGCTGCACCCTGGCGGATCAGGTCTGCCACCCGCGGGGTGTTGATCAGAATCTCAATCGCCGCCCGACGACCTTTACCATCACTGGCAGGCAACAGTTGCTGGGCCACAATTGCCTTGAGATTGAGCGACAGATCCATCCAGACCTGGTTATGCATATCCGGCGGGAAGAAGTTGATAATACGATCCAGTGCCTGGTTGGCATTATTAGCGTGTAACGTAGCCAGACAGAGATGACCGGTTTCCGCAAAATTGAGACCATAGCGCATGGTTTCCGTACTGCGAATCTCTCCCATCAGAATGGCATCCGGCGCCTGACGCAAAGCGCTTTTCAGTGCCGCTTCAAACGAGTCAGTATCGATACCGACTTCACGCTGGGTAATGATGCTCTGCTGATGGTTATGGATATACTCAATCGGGTCTTCGACCGTGATGATGTGTCCACGATGGGTACGGTTACGATAATCAATCATCGACGCCAGCGAGGTCGATTTACCGGTTGCTGTACCACCCACAAACAGAATCAGTCCGCGCTGTGTCAATGAAAGATCTGCCAGGATCTGCGGCAGTTTCAACTCTTCCAGCGTTGGAATGGTAGTATGAATCCGGCGCAGCACCATACCCGGTGAATTACGCTGGAAGAACGCTGAAATACGAAAACGTCCCAGTTCAGCAGCCCCGATAGCAAAGTTGCACTCGCGGGTGCTTTCAAACTCTGTCATCTGCTTATCATTCATGGTGCTGTACACCAGCGCCCGTGCCTGGTCTGGCGTCAGGGTTTCACGGGTCAGTGGTTTGATGGTGCCATCAACCTTGATAGCAGGCCGTGCCCCGGCGGTAATAAACATATCTGACGCGCCCCGCTCAATCATGACGCGCAGTAACTGCGTAAAATCCATGGTCACTTATCTACCCAATCTTTTAAGAGCCGACGCCTGCCTGGCAGCCAGGACGCCTCCAACCGAGAGCCAGACATCAGCCAGTGAAGCTGTCAGGTCGGGCAGCCTTGCCACGGGCGCTTTCTCGAGTAATCATTCCTTTATCGACCATTTCCGCCAGACATTGATCAAGCGTCTGCATCCCCTGACTGGAACCGGTCTCGATTGCCGAGAACATCTGCGCCACTTTGTCTTCGCGAATCAGGTTACGAATTGCTGGTGTGCCCAGCATGATTTCATGGGCCGCCACCCGTCCGCCACCCTGTTTTTTCAGCAGGGTCTGAGAGATCACCCCCTGCAACGATTCCGACAGCATGGAGCGCACCATGCCTTTCTCTTCTGCCGGGAATACATCAATAATGCGGTCAATCGTTTTCGCGGCCGATGTGGTGTGCAATGTGCCAAAAACCAGGTGACCCGTTTCCGCAGCCGTCAGCGCCAGCCGGATGGTTTCCAGATCACGCATCTCCCCCACCAGAATGACATCCGGATCTTCACGCAGTGCCGAGCGCAGAGCATTGTTGAAACTGTGTGTATCACGGTGTACCTCACGCTGATTGATCAATGACTTCTTGCTCTCGTGAACAAACTCAATCGGATCTTCAACGGTCAGGATATGGTCGGCACGGGTGCGATTAATATAATCAATCATCGCTGCCAGCGTGGTACTCTTGCCGGATCCGGTTGGCCCGGTCACCAGCACGATACCCCGTGGTTTTTCTGCCAGCTCACGGAAAATATCACCCATGCCCAGGTCATCCATGCTCAGTACATTACCCGGAATAGTACGAAACACCGCTGCGCTACCACGGTTCTGCACGAAAACATTGACACGAAAGCGGGCCAGGCCTGGCAGTTCAAACGAGAAATCACACTCCAGGTTTTCTTCATATTCCTTACGCTGGCCATCACTCATGACATCATAGATCAATTCCTTGATCTGCTTGTTATCCATGGCAGGCAGCTTGATGCGACGAATATCGCCATCTACCCGGATAACCGGTGGCATACCGGCGGTCAGATGCAGGTCAGACGCGCCCTGCTGCACGCTGAAAGTTAAAAGTTCGGTTATATCCATGGTAACCCTGTGATGTCAGCTTCTATGATGGCTCCACTTTGTAGCAGAATAGCCTTTTCAAGCCAATTATCGCCCTGCAGGATACCGAAATGAGCAAGATTTCCAGTAATCTGGATACCGTCCGTGCTGAACTGAATCAGGCAGCCCTTGCGGCCAACCGTCCACCCGAAGCCATAACACTTCTGGCGGTGAGCAAGACCCGTCCGGCAGAAGATCTGCGCCAGGCCCACCAGCAGGGTCAGATCGACTTCGGTGAGAATTATCTGCAGGAAAGCCTCGACAAGATTAAAGCACTGGCTGATCTGCCATTGTGCTGGCATTTCATCGGCCCGATCCAGTCCAATAAAACCCGGCCGATTGCCGAGCATTTTCACTGGGTACACACTGTTGAGCGTGAAAAGATTGGCCGCCGATTGTCAGAACAGCGCCCGGCTGACATGCCACCGCTGCAGATCTGCTTGCAGGTTAATATCAGCGGTGAGCAGAGCAAGTCAGGCTGTTTACCGGATGATGTTGAAGCGCTGGCAGACAGCCTGGTCACTCTGCCTGGGCTAACCCTGCGCGGCCTGATGGCGATCCCACAAGCCAGTAGTGACGAAACAGAACAACGGGCTGTGTTTGCCAGGATGCGCACCCTGCTGACACAACTGCAACAGAAATACCCACAGATGGATACTCTGTCGATGGGTATGACCGGTGATATGAAAGCTGCTATTACCGAAGGCTCAACCATGGTGCGCATTGGCACCGCTATTTTTGGCGCCCGTGACTACAACGCCCGTGACTACCACAAGACTCCATAACCGTTTCCAGCCGCTGGAAACTAACCTGAGCCGGTGCTGACAGGCCCGGCCGGATAAGACAGAGAGGATCAAGCGTGACTGATTACCCGACGCTGGCATTTATCGGTGCAGGCAATATGGCCCGCGCAATTATTGGCGGCCTGCTGGCCAACGGCTACCCGGCTGAACAGATCTGGGCCTGTGAACCGGACGCCAGCCGACTGGAAGACCTCACAGCCCTGGGGCTGAAAACAAGCACAAATAACAACCAGGCGGTACTGGCCGCAGATGTGGTTATACTGGCCGTGAAACCACAGATAATGAAAGCGGTTCTGGAACCGCTGACCGAGAGCGTGCAGCAAAAACAACCGCTGATTGTCTCCGTGGCAGCAGGTATTCCAGCTGAGTCGCTGGAACGCTGGCTTGGTGGTAATGTCGCCATTGTGCGTTGTATGCCAAATACACCAGCACTGGTACAACAGGGCGCTAGTGGTCTGGTTGCCAATAACCGTGTAACTGACACACAGCGCGTTCAGGCTGAACAGGTCATGACAGCAACCGGCATCGCGTTATGGGTTAACAGCGAAGCAGAACTGGATGCTGTAACAGCAGTGTCTGGCAGCGGCCCGGCCTACTATTTCCTGGTCATGGAAGCGATGATTGAAGCCGGTATGAAGCTGGGCCTTTCTGAAGAGGTTGCCACCCAGCTGACGCTGCAGACGGCAAGAGGTGCAGCGACCATGGCCTTTGACAGCGAGCACCCGCCAGCTGAGCTGCGCCGACGTGTCACATCGCCGAATGGCACCACTGAACGCGCGATCAACAGTTATGAGAATGCAGGCCTGCGGCAGGTATTTATGGACGGTATGCAGGCATGCAGCGACCGTTCCGTTGAAATGGCCACAGAACTGGGCAAAGACTGACATATCTGCCTGTAACGACGGCAACCGCCAGTATAAAAGATTGACGGTTGCCTCTATACTTTTGTCACTGTGAGCTTCTGTCACTACAAGCCTCTGCCGTTACGCGCTTGCCGCTCCAGAGTCTGTAACGCTGAAAGCTTGTGTCATTCAGAACTGTCGTCATTCAGGCGGGCAGGTATTCGATGGTAGAATCCGGGACCGCGGATATAGCAGCGAAACGGCCCGCTTATAAATGCCGTAATACCAATCATCACCCAAAGCGGCCCGATGCCGATAGCGGCAGCCGCCTGATCTACAGGATGTCTTATGGGACAGGACCCGATCGCTCTGATCATCAGTACCTTCGGTAATCTTTATGCCTTTCTGGTCGTGCTGCGCTTCCTGCTGCAACTGGCCCAGGCAGACTACTACAACCCGATCTCTCAGGCGGTGGTCAAGGCCACAGCCGTACCCATTGCACCACTGCAAAAACTGCTACCCAAGCTGGGACGGTTCGACCTCTCCGCCCTGCTGCTGGCAGTACTGGTCAAATTCACCACATTCATACTGCTGATACTGACCTCTGCACACCAGGGTTTCCCGGATATGATGCTGTTGATCCTGGTATCCATGCTGAAAGTAGTGGATATGATTCTCACCGTTTATTTCTGGGCCGTACTGGGGAGCGTTATTATCAGCTGGGTGGCGCCCAACAGTTATCACCCTGCGCCACAGTTGCTGCAACAATTGACCGAACCCCTGTTTGCACTGGTACGCAAAGTAATACCACCACTGGGTGGGCTGGATCTGTCACCAATTTTCATCTTCCTGGCTATTCAGATCATGCAGGCACAACTGAGTATGCTTGCACCACTGTGATTACAGAGCCATGGACGCTGGCTTTACAGCAACCTGATTTTTAGACCCGTAGCTGTTAAAAACCAGCTTTCGTACAGCTTTACTGAAAATGGCTGTCCTGACGACAGCCGTTCATTAACCGGTGTTGCTATCATGAACAGGTGCCATATCGCATCACCGATAGCACACCACGGACGACAGGATAGCGCCTGTGAGTTATTACCGCTGGCAGGCACAGACCCTGTTACTGAGTTGTCACCTGCAACCAAGGGCCTCAAAAGACGAGTTCTGCGGTCAGCATGGTGACAGTCTTAAAATACGCATTACCGCACCGCCTGTTGACGGCAAGGCCAATGCACATCTGATAAAGTTTCTGGCAAAACGGTTTGGCGTCAGCCGTGGCGCTGGCTCCATCATCAGCGGCGAACTCGGTCGCCAGAAACAGATCAGCATTGATAGACTTGGCCGTCTGCCCGAGGCGCTGGATATAGAGCGAGATTGATGTGTCATCCTGTACTCTGCTGTTAACACCCCGCCCATTGCTACTCTACGAGATGTGAAGCTCGACATTCACCTGAATAGACGCTGCGGCGTCCTGCTTATTGATGTCGTCGCTGCCCGAACAGCGGCCCGTAACTGATTGTCGAGAGTTATATCATGTCCCGAGAATACCCCCAGGATTCGGTTGGTCTGGTCCAGCCTCAAGTCCTGCATTTCGACCAGCCACTGGAGCTGGTCTGTGGCCAGACCCTGAACAGCTACACGCTGATAATTGAAACCTATGGCACTCTGAATAAAGACGGCTCCAATGCAGTGCTGATCTGCCATGCTCTATCTGGCAATCACCATGTCGCCGGTTACCACAGTGACGATGACAAAAAGCCGGGGTGGTGGGATAGCGCCGTAGGCCCTGGTAAAGCCATTGATACCAATAAATTTTTTGTGGTCTGTCTGAATAATCTGGGTGGCTGTCATGGTTCCACCGGACCTGCCAGCATCAACCCGGAAACCGACAAACCCTACGGCCCGGATTTTCCGATTGTGACCGTTCGTGACTGGGTCAACAGTCAGGTACGACTGGCCGACCACTTCGGTATTCAGCAGTGGGCCGCCATTGTTGGTGGTAGCCTGGGTGGTATGCAGGCATTACAGTGGTCAATCGACTTTCCTGAGCGGTTGCGCCACTGTCTGGTGATTGCTTCTGCACCTAAATTATCTGCACAGAATATCGCTTTTAATGAGGTTGCCCGTCAGGCGATCAGTCGTGACATCGAGTTTCATGATGGTCACTACTACGGTGAAAATACCGTACCACGCACGGGCCTGATGCTGGCTCGCATGCTTGGTCATATCACCTACCTGTCAGCGGATGGTATGGGTGAGAAGTTCGGTCGCGAACTGCGCTCAGACAATATCAGTTTTGATTTCACGCCACAGTTCGAAGTTGAATCCTACCTGCGCTATCAGGGCAAACGCTTTTCTACAGCGTTTGATGCAAACACCTATCTGCTGATGACCAAAGCACTGGATTACTATGATCCAGCTGCAGAGTACGACAACAGTCTGTCCAGCGCCGTAGCACAGACACAATGCAAGTTCTTCGTTGCCTCTTTCACTACGGACTGGCGTTTCTCTCCCGAACGCTCACGGGAGATCGTCGATGCACTGGTCGATGCCGGCAAGC
The DNA here is from genome assembly GCA_025800125.1 of Marinobacterium sp. Classification (GTDB taxonomy): domain Bacteria; phylum Pseudomonadota; class Gammaproteobacteria; order Pseudomonadales; family Balneatricaceae; genus Marinobacterium_C. Next base: position 2,848 of record JAOXSF010000058.1, on the reverse strand, counting down.
AGGTCAGTTATGCCGAGATTGATGCTCACCATGGCCATGATGCTTTCCTGATTCCGATTCCTCGCTATATGGAAGTATTCAGTGCCTATATGAAACAGGTGGAAGCCGACACGCCAGCAATCGAAAGTCACGACACAGTGGGAGGCACTGACAATGCGTGCTGATCTGGAAATTATTGAAGAGTGGGTACGCCCGGGCAGTCGGGTACTGGATCTGGGCTGTGGCGATGGTGAGCTGCTAGCACATCTGATGAAACAGAAACAGGTCAGCGGCTACGGGCTGGAGATTGATCATGACAATATCACCCTCTGCCTTGAAAAAGGGGTCCCAGTAATCGAAAAGAATATTGATGATGGACTGGTATCAATCCGCAATCATAGCTTTGATACAGTGATCATGACCCAGGCATTGCAGGTTATGGAACGCCCTGATCAGATCATTGATGAGATGTTGCGAATCGGTAAGGAATGTATCGTCACTTTTCCAAATTTTGGTCACTGGCGTGCCAGGGGCTATCTGGCCTTTCGCGGCAAGATGCCTGTTTCCAAATTCCTGCCCTATACCTGGTATAACACGCCGAATATTCACTTCTGTACCTTTAAGGATTTTGAGCGTTTGTGTGTCGAGCGCAATATCTATATCCAGGAACGTACGGTGGTGGACCATTCACACCGTGATCATTGGTGGATTCGCCTGTGGCCCAACATGCTGGGCGAGATCGCCATCTACCGTATAACCCGATAAGGACCAGCCATGATGACAACCCTCAGAAAACGCCTGTGCCAGAGCCTGGCTGCTACTCTGCTCTGCCTGGGCAGCGGTATACAAGCCGCGCAGTTTGTAGAGTTTGATAACTACGAAATTCACTACAACGCCTTCAATAGCAGTTTCGTTAAACCTGAAATCGCACAGCAGAATAATCTGGTACGTGGTAAACGCCGAGCTCTGGTCAACGTCTCCGTCCTGCAGAAACAGTCTGACGGCACGCTGAAAGCAGTCAATGCACTGGTTTCAGGCAGTGCAACCAACCTGATTGGCCAGGAACAGCAGATGAAATTCAACAAAATTGATGAAGGTAAGGCAATCTACTACATCGGCTCGTTCGGCTTTACTGACGCTCAGGTAATGCGTATCGGCCTGGATGTACAACCAGACCCAAATAAACCAGCTTATACAATCAATTTCGAACAGAAGTTCTATACGGACTAGGCAGTAAAATATCAACTGATACTATTACAATGGATAGCCAGCCCGACCCATGGTCGGGCTTTTTATATCCAGACTCACTCCTGCCAGACGAACATTCAGTCTGACACAGCCCGAAAAGCATCCAGACGCTGTGGTGTAATTGGTAAATGTACAATTGCAGCCAGCAACCCCAGTCCAGCACTGATCAACATTGCAGCCTGCCAGTCGCCATACCATTCAAACATCAGCCCGCTGAGCCAGCTCCCAAAAAAAGCACCGATCTGGTGGCTGAACATCACAATACCAAATAATGATGCCAGCTGCTGCGGCCCAAAAATCTGAGCAACAGTACCACTGGTCAGAGGTACCGTAGATAACCACAACGCTCCCATCAGGACTGCAAAACCATAGAACAGTGTTTCTGTCGGCGGCAACAGCAATAGCGCCATAATCAGGCAGGCCCGAAGCCAGTAGATCAACGTTAGCAACCAGGGCTTATGCCAGCGATCTCCTGCCCAACCGACCAAGATTCCCCCAACAATATTGACCAATCCGATCAATGCCATGGAATCTGCGGCAATCTGTGGTGGTAGGCCACAGAAACTCACCACACCAGCCAGGTGAACAGTGATGAATGCAATATGGAAGCCACAGACAAAGAAGCCGATATTCAGTAACTGATACTCTCGTACCTTCATCGCAGCAGCGATCTGTTGCCAGTCAAACAGCCTCTCCGGTGCCGACATTTTCCGACTAGCAGGCTGATCTTTCAATAATCCAGCCAGCGCTAATACAACTACCGTGCTACCGGCAAAGGCAAGCAGGCTCTGAGACCAGTCAAAGCTATTTCCCATAAACCCAAGAGACATCGCATATAGAAACTGCCCCAAGGAGCCACCGGCGCTGGTAATCCCCAGAGCTAATGTACGCCGCTTTTCACTGACTCGTTTGCCTACCGCAGCTAAAACCAGTGGAAATGTGGTCGCCCCTGTACCAAGCCCGATCAACAATGCGTTACCAACAAAAAACAATGCTTCACTCTGTGATAACGCACTGACTATCAAACCAAAGCCGTACAGTAACGCTCCGACCAGCAGCACTTTCACTGTGCCATATCGCTCTGCCATTAAACCAGCTACAGGGGCAACAGCACCCCAGACCAGATTCTGCACTGCGAAGCTGAATGATAAAGCGGGCAACGGAATTGACAACGCCTGACTGATGTCAGGCACCAGTAGCCCCATTGACTGACGAACCCCCATGCTATAAGCAAGAATCAAAGCACCAGCAGCAATGAGTAGATAGAGTTTTCGTCCAGAAACAGCAGCGGACATCGGTTATCCCTTCCTGAGTTATCGTTATGACATATGCTGTTTTAGCAGCTGAAGTGATAGAGTGACAGGGGTTTATTCATACTGAAAAGGCACTGGTGTAGTGCAATATTAGAGTAAGCACAGAACAAATACTTTTGAATAAAAAACGAAAAAACCCCCGGCACAGTGTGCTGGGGGTTTCTCGATATTAGATGCCTGGCGATGCCCTACTCTCACATGGGGAAGCCCCACACTACCATCGGCGAGGCTGCGTTTCACTACTGAGTTCGGGATGGGATCAGGTGGTTCCACAGCTCTATGGTCGCCAGGCGAAACTGGTTAACAAA